>NZ_JBBMGE010000003.1:0-253943 GCF_037908395.1 Corynebacterium sp. KPL4072 | reverse complement strand
GACCCAGACCGCCTGACCGCCCTCGCCGCCCCCGCCGACCGCCGCGATTGGTGGTTCGACCGCCTCCGTGCCTGCTGGCCGCACCTGTCTGACTAGGCTCTAGAGCAAGCTTTGGTGGAACCGCCACGCCGGAGTCACCAGCGCCCGCCGCACCTTTTGCGGACTGCTCTTTAGCCCGCGCACGCTGCGGCGATGCGCCACCGTTTCTTGCACCGTCTCCACCACCAGCTTGAGGTGGTAGTCGGTGCATTCATCCGTAAATTTCAACGGCGCCCACCCATGCTGCACCGCATGATTGGTCTTCCACGTCCCGATGAGAAATTCCCGGTGATTATCTTCCGGCGCGTGATAATAAAGCGAGTCCAAATCCACCACCGTCGTTCCCGCTTCGAAGCCTAAATCCCAGGTATACGGTCCTAAACGGAAATTCGGCACCGGCTTGAGCCCCACCCGCCGCATCTCGTGATACATTCGCTGCTCCCATTTCGACGCCGTCCCCACCGGCGCCCGCTCCGCCAACTCGCGCACCGCGTCCCTTTTCTTGCTGATCACCTGCTCTATATCGGCCGCGAACCTCCCCCTTCCGTTGAGCCCGCGATACGCCTGCGCCAGTGCATCCTTCAGCAGCCACTCGCTGCAGCGCTCAAAGCTTAGGGCATCTGCTACCGCCTGCGCCGGCAACGCCATCTTGACACCCTTTATCCGATTTGCCGGCACTGGTCGCGACCTCACCATATGCACCAGATCATCCGCCCGCATCCGGCTATTATTATCCACCCGGATCACCGCCGGCAGGCGTACTTCGCATAAGCCATAGGCCGCGAGAGCCGCTGTCCCTGAAAACACCGCGTCCGGATAAAGCTGTGCCACCGCGTTGAGCTTATCTTTCGCCTCTGCCTCCGCCGGGACGTAACAATTGCGCCTAAGCCGGAGGAGTCTGCCCTCTGCCACCTCCTTTTCAATTCGATATTGAGTCATTCCTTTTTCGAACAGGTCTTTTCGTGTGTACATAGCCTTTTAGACTGCTGCGCTGAGGATTCGGTTCCGCGGAACTGCTGGGATCACGACTTTCGTCCATACAAACCGCTTAAACCGTCGACGAAATCCCTGGTTTAGATGGACGAAAATCGCGATCGGTGCGCGATCAGCGGCGGAAAGCCAAGATAGAGGTCGCTGCCCAGCCCGCCACCTGTGCGTACGCTAGGGGACATGTCTACTATCAAGGTCCGCGATGCCCACCTGCACAACCTGCGCAACGTCGACGTCGATGTGCCCCGTGGCAAACTCGTCGCTGTCACTGGGGTGTCCGGCTCTGGCAAGTCTTCGCTTGCTTTCGGCACGATTCACGGCGAAGGTCAGCGTCGTTATCTCGAATCAGTAGCGCCCTTCGCCCGCCGCCTCATTAGCTCGGCCGTCGATCCGCAGGTCAGCCAGGTAGAGGGCCTACCGCCGACGGTCGCACTGCAGCAATCGACCTCCGGCGGCGGAGCGCGCTCCACGGTCGGCACAGTCTCCGCACTCTCCAATAGCGTGCGCCTGCTCTACTCGCGCGCCGGGGATAACCCGGAGGGCCTATACTCCGATTCCTTCTCGCCTAATACTCCGGAGGGAATGTGTCCGCAGTGCCACGGCACGGGCGTGGTGCATGAACCGACCGAGGACTCGATGGTCCCGGATCCCACCCTCTCTATTGAGGAGGGTGCTATCCAGGCGTGGCCTGGCGCTTGGGCCGGCAAGAACTTCCACGACATCCTCATGAACCTGGGCTATGACCTGGATTCGCCCTGGCAAGAGCTGCCCCAAAAGGACCGCGACTGGATTCTTTTTACCGAGGAGCGTCCAGTAGTCACGGTCAAGCCCCTGCGCAGCAAGGACCAGATTCAGCGCAACTATGAGGGCACGTGGCGTTCGGTGGCCAGCTACCTGAAGAAGACGCTGGCAGAGACCCAATCGGATACCCTGCGCAAGCGCACCCTGTCCTATATGGAATCGCGCGAGTGCGAAACCTGCGGAGGCCGCCGTCTCAACCCAGCCGCGCTGAAGGTGACTTATGCGGGCATGCCCATTGATGAGCTGGGCGCGCTGCCGCTCGATAGGGTCCACGCGGTGCTCAGCAAGCAGAATCCGGAGGAGAATTCGGCCGAGGACTTATTGCTCAAACAGATTCTTCCTGCCTTGACCTCGGCGCTCGAGCTCGGCCTGGCGCATCTAAGCCTGGATCGGCCAACGCAGAGCCTATCTGGCGGCGAGATGCAGCGTATCCGACTGGCGGCGCAGCTGCGCTCCGGTCTCTTTGGCGTGGCCTATGTGCTCGATGAGC
This sequence comes from Corynebacterium sp. KPL4072, assembly GCF_037908395.1. Taxonomy (NCBI): domain Bacteria; kingdom Bacillati; phylum Actinomycetota; class Actinomycetes; order Mycobacteriales; family Corynebacteriaceae; genus Corynebacterium; species Corynebacterium sp. KPL4072. Next base: position 251,623 of record NZ_JBBMGE010000003.1, on the reverse strand, counting down.
CCTCGGCCGGCCTGCACCCAGATGAGCGCGATGCCGTGATGGACATGTGCCGCCGCTTCATCGCGGCCGGCAATTCTGTGCTCTTGGTAGAGCATGACATGGATTTGGTCGCGCAGGCGGACTGGCTCGTTGACGTCGGCCCGCTGGCCGGCGAGCGCGGCGGTAACGTCGTTTATTCGGGTCCAGTCGCGGACTACGACGCGGACACCCCCACCGCCCGTGCCTTGGCTAATCGCACGCTCGCGCTTGCCGACGACCCCCGTACCCCCTCTTCCCACCTCACCCTTCGCGGCATCAAAGCCCGCAGCATCGACAACCTCGATGTAGATTTTGGTCTCGGCCAATTCACGGCGGTCGCTGGAGTATCCGGTTCCGGTAAGTCCACTCTGGTCAGTACGGTACTTGCCGGCCTGCTGCGCCAATCCGCTACGGCCGTCTCCGATGAAGAAGAGACCGAGGAGAAGGGCTGGTCGATAGAGAGCACGGAAGGCTTTGACCGAGTCAAGCGCGTCGTGCAGATTACCCAAAAGCCCATCGGCCGCACCCCGCGCTCCACGCTGGCAACCTATACCGGTCTTTTCGATAACGTCCGCAAGCTCTTCGCCTCCACCGACGAGGCCAAGCAGCGCAAGTGGACGGTCTCGCGCTTTTCCTACAACGTGAAGCAAGGCCAGTGCCCCACCTGTGGCGGCGCGGGCAAAATCGAAGTGGAGCTGGTCTTTTTGCCAGGCTCGTATACCACCTGCCCAGAGTGCGGCGGCGCCCGCTTCAACGAGGAAACCCTCGAAGTAACCTGGCAGGGTCGCACCATCGCGGATATCTTGGAGCTCACCGTCGACGAAGCCGCAGAGGTATTCGCCGAAGAGGAAAAGATTTACCGCGCCATCGCCACACTGCAGGCCGTCGGCCTGGGCTACCTCCGCTTGGGTCAGGGTGCACCGGAGCTGTCCGGCGGAGAGGCCCAGCGCATCAAGCTCGCCACGGAACTGCAGCGCTCTCGCAATTCTCGCCGCGGCCACACGGTCTACCTGCTCGATGAGCCCACCACGGGCCTGCACCCAGCCGATATCGACCTGCTCAATACCGAGCTGCATAAGCTGGCGGATGCTGGACATACGGTGATCGTCGTCGAGCATGATCTTTCGGTCATGGCGAATGCGGACCGCATCATTGAGATGGGCCCGGGCGCTGGCGAAGATGGCGGCCGCATCATCGCGGATGCCACCCCGGCGCAGGTTGCCGCAGAGGATACCGCCACGGGCCGCGCCTTGAGTGCACGCCGAGCGCATTAAGCGGCGAGCCTTAGCTACCCGTTAGCTGTGGGAGACCTCTCTGGGATCTCACAGCAAAATGGGGTAGAGGTAGAGGGTATGACTACTAAAGGCCCTCATGGCGATAATAATGAAACCCGCAGCTGGTCTAGCCCGGCGGATGATGCCACGCGCCAGATTGGCCGCGTGCCCGATAATGCCGCAGGCCCCAGCCGCGACCAAGCGCGCCGCGAGCACCCCAAGCAGTACTTCCCAGGCGAGCAGCAGACGCAGAATGAGATTCGTCAATTTGATGCGGCCGCTGGCTATCAGCAGGGCTACGGTCAGCAGCAAAGCTACGGCCAGAACTATCAGCAGCCGGCCGGGCAGGCATATGGCCAGCAATACGCGCAGCAGCCCGAGTACGAACCGGTGCCGTCGAACTATGATCCGGACCAGTCGGAAAAGCGCAAGAAGAAGGGCGGCGGAGGCGGCGCTATGGTCGGCGTCTTTGCGGCTATTGCGGTGCTGGCAGTGCTTGCCGCGGCTGTGCTGTTTTTCCTGTGGCGCAATGCCGCGGACGAGGCAGATAAACCGGAGCCACAGCCAGTGACGGAGACGCTGACTACGGAAGTCCCCACCACCGTGACCCAGACCGATGAGCCGGATACGCAGGATGAAAATTCCAATAAGCTACCGAAGCTGCCGGATTTCCAAAAAGAGCTGCCCTCCGATATTCCGACCGAATTACCGCCAGAGGTGCAAGACCAGCTGGATAAAGGCGCCGATGTGGACGTAGAGGGCCTCCTCAATGACCTCCTGGGCGGCGGCGAGCAGCCGGCTGGCCAGCAGGGCACTCAGAACTAAGTGCCAAGCACCTGCCCGGTAAGGGAAATGGCGCGCGGGCAGGTAAAATCGGGCGGCATGAATGAATCGATGCAGTTGGCTGAGAAGGTAGCCACCCAACTGGCGCGCCACCTCACGGATGTCGTCTTGTGCCCTGGTTCGCGCAACGCGCCGCTGTCGTTGGCGCTTTTAGCACGTGATGATATCCGCGTTCACACCCGCCTCGATGAGCGCGGAGGCGCGTTTACCGCCCTAGGCATGGCGCGAGTGCAGCGCCGCCACGTGGGCGTGGTGATGACCTCGGGAACTGCCGTGGCCAATACCCTGCCGGCCGTGGTGGAGGCACATTATTCCCATACGCCGCTGGCCATCATTAGCGCCGACCGGCCAGAGCGTCTGGTAGGCACGGGTGCCTCCCAAACCATCGAACAACAGGGCATCTTCGGCGTATACGCGAAAACCACCCAGGTCACCAGCGCAGATGATCTGGAGGCGATGTCCCAGCGCTTCCGCACAGACCTGCAAGTACACATCAATGTGGCCTTTGATGCCCCGCTTGTCGACGCCGCCTTGCCCGCCCGTACCTCCGGCGACGGCGTGCGCGAGCCAGCACCGGCCTTTGTGGACCACGGCGAAGTAGCCGTGGACTTGAGCAAGAACACACTGGTCATTGCCGGTGATGAAGCCTGGGAGGTAGAAGGCTTAGAAGACGTGCCGACCATCGCAGAGCCAAGCGCGCCGGGCCCGTACCATCCGGTACATCCGGCGGCGGCGCATATCTTCCGCAAGGCGCAGGTCTCCGCGAATGATTATGTGATCAATACCAAGGTGGAACAGGTCATCGTCGTCGGGCACCCGACGCTGCACCGCAGCGTTTTGGCGCTGATGAATGATCCGGATATTGATCTGGTGGTGCTCTCGCGCACCAAGGACTTCACCAATCAGCGCGGCAACGATGCTCGGTTGGGCACCACTGTCAAGGTCACCGGCGAGCCGAGCCGCGAGTGGATGAAGATTTGCGAGGGTGCTACCGACATGGCGGGGCAAGCCGTGCGCGAGACTCTTGAGGACGAAGACCTGGGATTTACCGGGCTGCACGTGGCGGCCGCGGTGGGCGATACGCTCTCCGTCAACGACACCCTGGTCCTTGGCGCCTCGAACCCGGTGCGCGATGCCGCATTAGTGGGCCTGCCCTTCGACGGTGTCGATACGTACTCGCCGCGCGGGGCGGCCGGTATTGACGGAACCATCGCCCAGGCCATCGGCATTTCCTTGGCCACACAATCGCTGGATCCCACCAATTGGCGTGCCCCACGCGTTATGGCGCTGATGGGCGATGTCACCTTCTTGCATGATGCGAATAGCCTACTCATCCCGGAAGACCAACCGCGTCCGGAAAACCTCACCATCGTCGTAGCCAATGACAATGGTGGCGGCATCTTTGAGACCCTTGAGCAGGGGGCCGATGCGCTGCGCGCGTCATTCGAGCCGGCGTTTGGGACGCCGCATGGGGTGGACGTCGGCAAGCTGGCAGAAGCCTACGAGGCAGACTACCGAGAGGTCACTACCCCGCAGGAGCTGCTGGATACGCTGGCGGAACTTAAGGAATACTCCACCGGTATCACCATCGTGGAAGCAAAGACCACCCGTGCCACGCGCCGGGCGCTCACTGAGAAGTTGACCGCAAAGGTGGGCCAGTAAGTGGCTTCGCCGCAGCATAAACCGCACGCAGCCGTGGTGCCGCGCTATACGGCTGCGGTCTATCGTCGCCGCCTGCACCAGCTGACGCTGGCGTTGTATCTGGCCGCACTCGTGGGTGTGGTAGGCATGGTCATCGGACCGGCGCTAAATGATCACGCCATCGCCGCCCACCCCGCGCGTGCTCTGGCCACGGTCAAAGACGTGGGAATGCTGCGCACCACGGTGGATTTCCAAGACAGTGAGGGGATTTACCACACCCCGAAGCACGGGCTGCTTTATCCCAGCGGCCTGGGTGAGGGGCAGCAGGTGTGGGTGCAATACGCCCTCGATGACCCTGATCTGGTCAAGGTAGAAGGCCGTAAGTGGACGCTGGCTATCATCCCAGCGGCTTCGGTAGGGGTGGTGGCTACACTTATTGTGGCCGCTTTGTGGAAGCTGATTAGCTTCTTTACCCGCCGTGCGGAGAAATAATTAACCAAGATTTTCCACTAGCTTCACCATTAACTTAAGAAAATAGGTCATTATGGTGGCATGCGTGTTGCGATCGTGGCTGAATCCTTCCTTCCCAATGTCAATGGTGTGACCAACTCAGTGCTGCGCGTTTTGGAGCATCTGCACGAGACGGGGCAGGAGGCCATTGTTATCGCGCCGGGCGCCCGCGAAGGCCAAGAGGAAATTCCGGACTACCTCGGATTCCCCATCTACCGCGTGCCCACCGTGCGCGTGCCGCTGGTGGATTCGCTTCCGGTGGGAGTTCCTACAACGGCGGTGGATGAGGCGCTGCGTGATTTCAAGCCGGATATCATCCACCTAGCCAGCCCCTTCGTACTCGGCGCGGCAGGTGCCTTCTCCGCCCGTCAGCAACGCGTGCCGGCCGTGGCGCTGTACCAGACTGACGTCGCCGGATTCGCCACCAAATACCATGCTTCCGCGCTGGCCTATGGCGTCTGGGAGTGGCTGCGCACCATCCACAACTCCTGCCAGATGACCCTGGCACCGTCTTCTCTGACCATCCGGGATCTGGAAAAGCACCACATCAAAAACGTGCGCCATTGGGGACGCGGCGTGAATGCGGAGCTTTTCCACCCATCCAAGCGCTCTGCTGAGCTGCGCCGCAGCTGGGAGCCGAGCGGCACGAAGAATATCGTCGGCTTCGTTGGGCGTTTGGCTGCGGAAAAGGGGGTGCACCGGTTATCGGCGCTCAATGGACGCGAAGATATCCAGCTGGTCATCGTGGGCGATGGGCCGGAGCGGCCATTATTGGAAGCCCAGCTTCCTGGGGCCGTGTTTACTGGCGCTCTGTCTGGCGAAGAACTTGCCGCGGCCTATGCCTCTTTGGATGTTTTTGTCCACGCCGGTGAGTTTGAGACCTTCTGCCAGTCCATTCAGGAGGCGCAGGCCTCCGGCGTGCCTACCATTGGGCCGCGTGCCGGTGGTCCGGTAGACCTCATTGAGGAGGGCTATAACGGGCTTTTGTTGGACGTGAAGACCTTTGTGGAAGACCTCCCCAATGCGGTGGATGCGCTGCTCAACCCAGAGATCCATCAGGAGATGCGCGATAATGCCCGCGAGTCCATTTCTTCCAAGACGTGGAAGGCGCTGTGCGAGCAGCTCGTGGGCTATTACGAAGAGGTGCTGGAGGATACCCGCCGGGTGCCCCTGACCATTTTGGGGCAGCGCCCGGAGCTGCCGCGGTGGGCGGCTCGTGCCCTCGGCGCCCGCGTGGCCTAAACTGATCATTTGTGTCTAAGGCAGATCTGGATAAAAAGCCCTTCGATGTGGCGCGCATGTTTGACGCCGTGGGCGAGAAGTACGACCTCACTAATACCGTCTTGTCCTTCGGGCAGGACGCGCACTGGCGCAAGCGCACCCGCGAGCGACTAAACCTACAGCCGGGGGAGAAGGTCCTCGATCTTGCGGCCGGCACCGCCGTATCCACCGTGGAATTGTCCAAGTCCGGTGCGTGGTGCGTGGCGTGCGATTTCTCCCGCGGGATGTTGGCCGCTGGCCGTGAGCGTGACGTACCCAAGGTGGCCGGCGATGGCATGAAGCTACCGTTTGCGGATAATACTTTTGATGCGGTGACCATCTCTTATGGACTGCGCAATATCCACGACTTTGAGCTCGGGCTGCGTGAAATGGCGCGCGTGACCAAGCCGGGCGGGCGTCTAGCGGTGGCGGAATTTTCCACCCCGGTGGTGCCGATTTTTGGCACCGTGTACAAGGAATACTTAATGCGCCTGTTGCCGCCGGTGGCGCGCGTGGTTTCTTCTAATCCGGATGCCTATATCTACCTCGCGGAGTCCATTCGTGCATGGCCGGGGCAAGAGGAGCTCGCGGCGGCTATCAATCGCAATGGCTGGGCCGAGGCTGGTTGGCAAAACCTTACCTTTGGCATCGTGGCGCTGCACTCGGCGGTCAAGCCCGCCTAGGTGCGGGCCTGGGCCCGCGCCTAGAGACATGAGGGGGACGGGGACTAAGCCGCGGTGGAATCCCACAGGGGAGTATCGCGGCGGAGAGACGATACGGTGCGGCCAGCAGCGCGCCAGGTGCGCGCGATGAGGTCGCGGTCGTCGTCAGTGATGAGATTGCCCATAAGGCGTGCGGCGGCCGGCATGAGCATGCGGCCGATGGGCCCGCGCAGGGCCAGCGGACCGGCAATCGGGAGGAACTGCGGGTAGGTCAAAAGGCGCGCGGCCGTGCGGGCGAGGAGGAAGGATTCGCCGTAGTGTTCGCGCAGGACGGCTGGCCAGGCGAGGGTGAAATCCTTTGGGCCGAGTAGATCCACGGCAAGCGCGGCAGTCTCCAAGCCATAATCGATGCCTTCGCCGTTGAGGGGGTTGATGCAGGCGGCGGCATCGCCGATGAGCATCCAATTGGCACCGGCCACGTTGGATACCGCGCCGCCCATGGGCAGTAGAGCAGAGGTGACGTGTTCAATCTCTCCTAGTCCCCACTCGGGGCGCTGCTGGGCGGCGTAGAACTCGAGCAGCTTCTTGGTGTTGATCTTGGCGGGGCGCTGCGCGGTCGAGAGCGCGCCAAGGCCGATGTTGACCTGGCCGAGCTCAAGGCCGAGCGGGAAGATCCACCCGTAGCCCGGCTGCACCTCGCCGTCTTCGTCTTTAAGCTCCACGTGGGAGTGCATCCAGGGCTCATCGGCATGCGTGGAAGAAGCATAGGAGCGTGCGGCGATTCCATAGACTTCCTCGCGGTGCCAGGTGCGGCCAAGTTTCTTGCCAAAGGTAGAGCGCACGCCATCGGCCACAATGACCCACGTGGCGTGTACGGTGGCTTCGCCCACGCGGAAAGACGTCACGCGGTTTCCTTCGAGCATGGGATCGGTAGCGGGGGTGCCGGTGATAAGGGTGGCGCCGGCGTCTACGGCGGCGTCGACAAGCAGGGTATCAAAGCGATAGCGTGGCAGGGCCGTACCCACCTGGGAAGGGTAGGTCTTCGGCCACGGCGCGGTAATATCGCCGCCGTATCCGTGCAGCTTCAGGCCGCGATTGCGGTAGGAGGCGTTGACCTTAAGGCCCAGCTCGTCGAGCTGATGCATCGCGCGTGGGGTGAGCCCGTCACCGCAGGTTTTCTCGCGGGGAAACGTCGCGGAATCAATAAGGAGGGTGTCAAAGCCCGCGCGTGCGGCGTGAATCGCGGCGGCGGCTCCGGCAGGTCCAGCGCCAATGATGGCGACTTCGACATAGGTTTGGGAATCGATCTGCTCCGACATGAGGACTATCATTGCATGAGTTCGCCCCCTCGAGTGTGTTTAGGGGCGCGGATTGGACTACGGTAGGTAATCGATTATCTCTGGCTTTTAGTTGCAAGGAACACTATTTAATGACTCACGGTCAATCGCATGCCACGCACGTGGATCTTGGTGATCCGCAGCTCAACGAGCGCATTGGTGCGGGCATAGAAGCAGTAGAAGACAAGCTGCGCAGTGAAATCGACCGCGGCCAGGACTTCTTAAAGGATAAGGTCAGCCACCTGTCCAAGGCCGGTGGCAAGCGCTTTCGCCCTATGATGGCGCTATTGGCCTCCGAGTATGGTTCGCGTCCGGGCTGCGAAGAGGTTGTTAAGGCCGCCACCGTCGTGGAGATGGTGCACGTGGCCACTCTTTATCATGACGATGTCATGGATGAGGCAGACCGCCGTAGGGGCGTGGAATCCGCGAATTCGCGGTGGAATAATTCCGTGGCCATCCTCGCCGGCGATGCGCTCTTGGCGCATGCCTCCCGCCTGATGAGCGAGCTGGATACCCACACCGTAGGCCACTTTGCCGATACCTTTGAAGAGCTGGTTACCGGCCAGATGCGCGAGACCATCGGCGCGGGCGAGGCTAATGCCGTGGAGCACTATACGGCGGTTATCCGCGAAAAGACCGCCGTGCTCATTGCCTCTGCGGGCTACTTGGGCGCCTATCACTCCGGTGCCTCGGCCGAGCATGCCGCAGCCCTGCACCGCATTGGTGGTGCCATCGGCATGATCTTCCAGATTGTGGACGATGTCATCGACATCTTCTCCGACCCTAAGGAATCCGGCAAGACCCCGGGCACGGACCTGCGTGAGGGCGTATTTACCTTGCCGGTTCTCTATGCCTTGGAAGAAGAGGGTGAGGTGGGCGATAAGCTGCGTGAGCTGCTCACTGGGCCGCTGCATTCCGACGCCGAGGTGGAGCGTGCCATTGAGCTCCTGCACCAATCTGGCGGTCGACAGAAGGCGCTGGAGGACATCACTGCCTACTTGCGCGTGGTAGAGGAGCAGCTCGCCGTGCTGCCGGAGAATTCGGCCAGCCAGGCCCTGCGCCAATTGGCGGATTACACTGTGCGCCGCGTGGGCTAGCTGCTTGGCGACGCCCTCCTCTATCGTCTTTTTCCCTTATGTGCTGGCGATTTGTAGGTAGGTGGGTGGTTCGTAGTAAAGTACTTACTCGCACCACACAGTGCATGCCAGGTTGCCCGAGCGGCCAAAGGGAGCGGACTGTAAATCCGCCGGCATTGCCTTCAGAAGTTCGAATCTTCTACCTGGCACAGAATGAACCCCGCAAGCAGATGCTTGCGGGGTTTCGTCGTACCTGCAGTCGTGAGACGGGTGCTACCGGCAGGACTCCTGTCTGCGGGAGCTTTGAGCCCTGTGGAACACCGCATAGGCACCAACGAGGAATACAGCTAGGAATATCCCAGCGATCGTGAAGTAGAAAAATCCATTTCCTAACCTACGAGAAATATCCGGCAATGAGGTGGAATCCGATCCCGCCAGGGCCTTGGCAATGTATGCCGCATTCAAACCGCCAATGAAATAACCGAGGCAGAGCAATGATGAAATACCAACTGCAATCTTTAGCAAAACTGTTAAGGATGAATGGCGGGGTTCTGTAATCTTTAACTCCTCTCATTTTGGCCTTCAGGACCAGCAAACTACACCTTCCTAAGGTGCTGTGTACAAATAGGCGTGCTCGGTAGCCATACCATCAGTCACAGAAAGTCACTGTAGAGATGAAGGTATGAGGTTTAGCGATAGGATATGGGATATGAAGAAGATCCGAACGATGCTGGACGGGGTAAACGAGATTCACCTATTTCAAAGCCAGCGAGTAGCGCAGGCAGCGCAGCAAGCGCATCTGCGCAATCGGACTCGCAGTTATCGGGCGCACCAGAAAATAAACGCAGCGATTTCCCACCAGTTGGAGGAGCGCTCCCTGGCGTAAATAGACTTTCTAACCTTGACGACCAAATTACTGTGTGGGCGCATCAGGGGCCAACTCCGCATCCACAGATAATCAAACAGCACAATGACATTCAGCCGGGTGCAGGCGATCGGATTATGGAGGACGCTCATGCAGATATTGTCCTCGATAGGAAAGTTACAGCAGAATCTTTTGAGTACGCGATATTTGAATCAAAAGTACGGCTCTTTACGGCCGTAGGTGTCATTTTCGGCGCGCTCATCCTTATACCGGCGATACTCGTTCTTTTTGACCCACCGGAATCGATAGTTGGTACTGCGGCGGTGGGCCTGGCGGCAGCAAGCCCACTAGTCCGCACCCTCATTGGCCCTAAGCAATCTCAGAAGGACCAGTTAGAGAGCGCGGAGCGGGGAGGGGTTTAAATCTCGAAGTAGGCGCGCAGGTCGGCCGCAATAGCATCGAGGCGGTCGGCGTCGGGGGATTCGATGTAGCACTTCAGCTTCGGCTCGGTACCGGAGGGGCGCACGATGACGCGGTCATCGTTGTTGGTGAAGAACTTGGAGCCTTGGGCGAATTTCTCTACCTTCGCCACTGGGGAGCCGGCCAGCTCCGTGGGTGGGGTAGAGGCGACCTTGTCCATCGCTTGGGCGATGATGCTGAGGTCATCTACGCGGAAGGTCAGCGGTTGGGTATACAGGGCCCCAACGGCGGCATAGATGCCCTCCAATCGCTCCAGCAGGGTGGTTCCTGCGGACTTGCACTCGGCTGCGAGGCTGGCGAGCACTACGGAGGTTGCGATGCCATCCTTGTCACGGACAGCGGTGGGATCGGGGCAGAATCCAATGGCCTCCTCATAGCCAAAGGCGAGATCCGGGGTTCGTGCGATCCACTTGAAGCCGGTCAGCGTCTCTTCGTGGCCGAGGCCGTAGTGCGCGGCGATGCGCCCGAGCAGGCGGGAGGAGACGAGGGAATTGGCAAAATTGCCGGTCGCCCCGCGGCGGGCCAGATAGTCGCCCAAAAGGGCACCGGTTTCATCGCCGGTGAGCTGGCGCCAGGAGCCAGAAGCAGTAGGTACGGCGGCGGCGCAGCGGTCGGCGTCGGGGTCATAAGCGATAAGGATATCGGCGCCGATCTCCTCAGCGTGGCGGATACCCAGATCAAGGGCGCCGGGCTCTTCCGGGTTGGGGAAGGAGACGGTGGGGAAATCCGGATCCGGTTGGGCCTGCTCAGGAACTAGCGAGACGCGGAAGCCACAGCGGGTGAGAAGTTCTTTGCCCAAGGCAGCACCAACGCCGTGCATGGCCGTGAGCGCGATGGTGACATCGGAGCTTTCGCCTACGAGTTGTGCCGCGCGGTCGAGGTAGTCGGCGCGGGTATCGACGTTCTCGACATTCGCCGCAGAAAGCGGGATTTCATCGGCATGAGGTGCCGCGGCGATGGCTTCCGCGATTTCGGCATCGGCGGGCGAGATAAGTTGCACGCCTTCCGCAGGGCCGGTGGCGATGCGGCCGCCCAAGTACACCTTGTAGCCATTATCGGCCGGCGGATTATGCGAGGCGGTAACCATGATGCCAGCATCTGCCTTGAGCTTGTGTACCGTGAAAGCGGTCAGCGGGGTGGGGTTTTGTGCGGGCAAAACCAGGGCCCGGCCGCCAGCTGCGGAGATGACCTGCGCCGCATCGCGTTGGAACTGCGCGGAGCCGTGGCGGGCATCGCAACCAATGGCCACGACTGGGGTATCGACCTGCTGCTTGAGCCATGTGATGAGCCCGTAGGTGGTGCGGATGACCACGGCGCGGTTCATGCGGGACTCACCCGGGCCCACGGCGGCGCGCAGGCCCGCGGTGCCAAAGGCCAGGAGGCCGGCGAAGGCGGAGGCGAGCTCGGCGGTATTGCCCTCCTCAATCCAGGTCTTTACCTGGCGGGCGGTATCCGGATCAGGGTCGTGCTCGGCCCACGTACGGGCGTAGTCATAATCTACGGCGGCGTTCGACATGGACTAGAGCTCCTCGAGGATCTTGGCGGAGGAGGACAGGCCCAAGCGGGTCGCGCCAGCCTCAATCATGGCTAGGGCATCCTTCGCGGTACGGATGCCGCCAGAGGCCTTCACGCCTAACCTATCGCCTACGGTCTCGCGCATGAGCTTTACGGCATGCACGGAGGCCCCGCCGGCCGGGTGGAAGCCAGTGGAGGTTTTAACAAAGTCCGCCTGGGCGGCTGCGGCGGCCTTGCAGGCGAGGACAATGGCGTCGTCGGAAAGCGCGGCGGATTCAATGATGACCTTGAGAACCTTGCCCGGGATGGCATCGCGCACGGCCTGGATTTCGGCCTGCAGATCCTCGGCGCGGCCCTCAATGGCTAGCGGGATATTGATGACCATGTCCACTTCTTCGGCGCTATCGGCAACCGCGCGGGCTGCCTCAGCGGCCTTGATCTCCGGCTTTACGGCACCGGAGGGAAAGCCGACGACGGTGGCAATGTGCAGGGAGTCAGGAACCTCGATGGGCAGGGCGGAGGGGGAAACGCATACGGAGTAGGTGCCCAGCTCGGCTGCCTCATTTACCAGGGCGCGGAATTGTTCCGGGGTGGCCTCCGGCTTGAGCAGGGTGTGATCGATGATGGATGCAACGTCGGTGCGGGAAGTCATAATTTTCTCCTTAACGGGCTGGGCGGGATTCGGAACGGGCCATCTTGAGGTCAGAAACTACGTATAGGGCAATGCCAATAGCAGCCACGGTGGCCAGGATCCACAGCACGGTGTTATAGCTAGCGAGGTCCTGCAGCTTGGCGGTATAGGCAATGCCCAGCGGGATGGCGATATTGATGGTCAGGTTATAAAAACCAATGGCGATGCCGGACTTGACGGCGCTGATATTGCGCAGCGCGGTATTAACCAGCGGCGCGTACATCAGTGAAAAGCCGGAGGCGAAGGCCACGATGGCTGCGATGAGAATAGCGACGTGGAGGTGCACAAAAAGCGCGGCCATCACCAGTGCGCCGGCAACTAAGGCGAAGGCGGTGTAGATGGTGGCGCGGGAGGATAAAACGGTGCCGATCTTTCCGGAGAAGATGCCGATGAGGATGGCGCAGATATAGCCCGGGATCATCAACAGGGAGGCTTTATCGATATTCATGCCGTGCAGGTCATGCGCCGCAAAAGGCAGCAAGAAGATGAAGCCCATCTGGGTGGAATAGACGAAGAAGACCATGAGGATGGTCCACACGTAGCGGCCGTTGGTGAAAAACTCCGGGGTGACCACGGGATACTTGGCGTGGCCGATGTGGTAAACAAAGCCCACCACGCCGAGGACAGCCACGATGAGATATACCCAGTCGAACTCCTGCATGAATAAGGTCAGGCCAGTGGCAAAGACGGCGATGAAAAATAGGCCGAGCACATCGAGGTGTCCCTCCACGGCCTCATCTTCTGGCACCAGCTTGATGATTGGTGGGATGGTCAGAATGAGGATGAGCGGGATTAGGAACATCGCCGTCCACGAGACATAGGTGGAAATAAAGCCAGAGGTCAACGCGCCGATGAGCAGGCCGGCTTGGAAAGCGGCGGTGGAAAAGCCCAGGTAGGTCTTTTGATCGGCCTCGCTCAAGTGCTTGGTCACGTAAATGACATAAAGCGTCTCCGCGGCGGCGAGGCCGGCGGTTTGAATGAGGCGACCGGCCAGCACCATGGGCCAGAAGCTAGAAAAGGCGAAGGCTAAAATCGATCCCACGGCAATGAGGACAACGCCGGTGAGCATGAGCTTGCGGATGGAAATGGAATCCGCCAGCGCGGCATAGACCACAGCACCGATGCCGATGATGACGCCGGCGAGGGAAGCCTGGAGGGAGGCGGTCTTAACGGAAAGGTCGAGCGCCTGGGCAATCGGCATGGTCATCGTCTTAAAGCCGTTATCAATAACCAGAGAAAAGACAAAGACGAAGAGCAGGATGGGGACGGCAACTTTGGGGTTTAGCGCGGGACCTGGCCGCTTGTCCTGCGGGGAAGCAGAGGTAGTAGAAGAAGTCACGGGGAAGGCGTCCTTTTAGTCGAGCGCGTTAAGCGGCAGCGCGAGTTCAATCATGGTGTGGAAGGCGGTTTGGCGTTCTTCGGCAGAAAGCTTGGTACCGTGCACGAGGTTGTCGGATACGGTGAAAAGCCCCAGTGCGTCGACGCCGGCTTCGGCCGCGGTGGCATAAAGCGCTGCGGATTCCATCTCTACGCCGAGCACGCCCATGTGCGCCCAGCGTTCGTTGACGGACTGGTCAAAGTTATAAAAGATGTCCGAGCTCAAGATATTGCCCACGTGAATGTGTGCCTGCTGCTTCTCGGATTCATCCACCAAAGCCTTGAGGAGCTTCCACGAGGCGGTCGGAGCGTAGCTGCCCGGCAGGTTGTACTGGCTCAAGAAATTGGAATCGGTGGAGGCGGAGGAGGCGACGATGACATCGTGCAGCTCGATGTCTTCTTGCATAGCGCCGATGGAACCGACGCGGATGAGCTTCTTTACGCCGTAGTTGTGGATGAGCTCCCAGGAGTAGATGCCGATGGAGGGAATACCCATGCCGGTGCCCATGACCGAAACGGGGTTGCCTTTATAGGTGCCGGTAAACCCCAGCATATTGCGCACGCCGTTGAACTGGACGGTGTCTGACAGGAAGTTTTCGGCGATGAATTGTGCGCGTAGTGGGTCGCCGGGCAGCAAGATGGTTTCTGCAATGGGCGCGCCCTGCGGGTTGATGTGTGGGGTGGCAATATCGGTAGCGGACATAGCTTCGCTCCTCGGTGTGGGGGGGATTTTACACACTTAGCTTAACCCCGCAGGAACCCATGTCAATGACGCAATTTACAATTGTTCAACATTTGTGGGAGGCCTCACTAGCCCAGTCCACGAGCTTGCGCGCGGTGGCCTGATCTGTGACCAGATGGGTAGCCAATCCCTTGCGCAGCGCCACCCATATGGCCCGCGCCTTAGATGCGCCGCCAGCTACCAGCACCCGGGTGGGGCGCGTGGCCAAGTCTGCGAGGCTGATGCCCACGGTGCGGGCGTCTACGGCCGGGCAGGCTACTTCCCCGCAGGCGTCGAAGAAGCGCGAGCACACATCACCCACAGCATTGTCTGCAATCTGCTGTTTCTCGGCCGCGGTCAGATAGCCCAGGTTGAAAGCTAAAGATTCCTGCTCGGCCGAGCCCACCGTAAAGACCGCCACGCTTACCGACGCCCCCTTATGCAAAATCTGCCCAATATGCCTATCGCGCTCCACCCACTGCTTGGCCTCCGCGGAATCGAAGATGCCCGGCAGCGGTAAAAGGTGGGCCTCGGCATTGAAGGCGTGGGCAAAGGCCTGCAGGGTGTAGAAGTCTTTAGTGGATCGCTCCGTGTGTGAGTGGCCACCTTTTAGTTGTACAATCTCTACGCCTTCCCGTGGCTGTCGCCGCAGGTGAGAAGCGACGGCGGACATCGTCTCGCCCCAAGAGAGGCCGACGCTGGTGCCATCCTCAATGAGTTCTTCCAGGAGGGCGGCGCCGGCGCTGCCCAGGTCTGCTAGGGGAGAACCGCCGGGTGGGGTGGTGGTCACGCGGACGTCGGCAAGCGCAAAGCGTTGGCGTAGTTGGCCCACTAGTTCATCGGATTGCTCCCGCGGATCGGCAATGCTGATGGTGACAAAGCCGCGCGCGGAGGCGTGGCTGAGCAACTTGGACACCGTGGGCCGGGAAACCCCAAGATGATGGGCAACCTCGGCCTGAGAGAAGCCGGAGTTGTAGTACAACTTTGCGGCGTCAATGGACTGGGCATCCTTCTGATCCAACATGCCTTTCATTCAAGCACATTCACATGCGCGATAAGGTGTCATAAAAGCTTCCCATTTTTGCGCTCTGACGTGGCGATTTGTGTAAAACGTTGCAAGCGGGTTAGATTATTGGAGTCCGCAACGGAGAGCACAACGAAATAGCGATGTGTTCAACGCTAGGATGTGCCCCCTTAGCTCAGTCGGCAGAGCGTTTCCATGGTAAGGAAAA
Source organism: Corynebacterium sp. KPL4072 (assembly GCF_037908395.1). Classification (NCBI taxonomy): domain Bacteria; kingdom Bacillati; phylum Actinomycetota; class Actinomycetes; order Mycobacteriales; family Corynebacteriaceae; genus Corynebacterium; species Corynebacterium sp. KPL4072. The sequence goes on along the minus strand of NZ_JBBMGE010000003.1, from coordinate 236,121 downwards.
GGTCGACAGTTCGATTCTGTCAGGGGGCTCCATTCATGTTCGGAGGAAGAAATTCCCCAAGGTGAATATGGCGGTGTAGCTCAGTGGTAGAGCAAGCGACTCATAATCGCTGTGTCGCGAGTTCAATTCTCGCCATCGCTACCGGGAAAGAAAGGCGCCCGCAGGGCGCTTTTTTATTACCGCGCTGAAGGCTTTGCAGACCCGCCTGGTTTCAGATTGGAACTATGGCTCTGGTAAGGTCTTCAACGCTTGATGCTGAGGCATTAAGAGATAAAAGAATAGGGGCGTGGCGCAATTGGTAGCGCAACGGTCTCCAAAACCGTAGGTTGCAGGTTCGAGTCCTGTCGCCCCTGCACAGTAAACCCCGTCACTTGATTTCAGGTGGCGGGGTTTGTTCATGCCATATTTTCCCGGTCGAGCCTTGCTCGCCGCTGTGCTCGCCCAATGTATCCAAGGCCACGTCTTATAAATGCGGTGGTCAGCTTTTCATGCAGTGCAAGCTTTGCTAGGGTTGACAAAGTTATGGAGGTGCGCGTTAAGCGCCCTATTAGATTTAGTTCCCAAGGAGGGTTAGCTGTGAGCGATGAGCAGCAGCCGAAGAATTCGGGTGCACCGCGCCCGACCGGTAAGCGTCAGCTCTCTGGTGCGGCTACCACGTCCTCCGCGGACTACGCCGATAAGCACGTCGTCCGCGTAGAGGATAAGAATCACGATGACACCCCAGGTGGTGGCGTAGCCGCTTTCCCTGGCGAGGTGGCAACTGAGATGAAGAAAGTGGTGTGGCCGACCGCTAAGGAGATGCTGCAGTACACCCTCATTACCTTTGCCTTCCTCATCGTCATGACCGTTTTGGTGTGGGGTGTGGACGCTCTGGCCGGTCTCGGAGTTGAGCAGGTTCTCTCTGATTAGTAAGATAGCCGCATAATCTTTTATCCCGCTGTTTCCACTGAAGGAACGGCGGGATACTTTTTGCCCATACGCGGGCGGGTAGGCTAGTCCTACGCAACGCGCCGAGGAATTTTTGGAGTAAGAATCATGAGCGACGAGAATAACGTCGAAACCGTAGGCACCTCCCTAGAGGAGGCTATGCAGGCCAACGTGCAGGAGCAGGCGGCAGAGCACGCTAGCTCCGTTGAAGAAGCACAGCAGGAGGACGCTACCCCAAGCGCGCCCGCAGCAGAAGAAGCAGCAGAGTCCACCGACGCCGCAGCTGAGCCTGCTGAGGCAGCCGAGGCACCGGAAACGGCAGCGGCCGACGCCGAGGGGGCGGCAGAGGCCGCAGCTCCAGAGGCTGGCGAGGATGAGTCCGAAGACGCCGCCTACCGCAAGCGCCTGCGTGCGTTTACCCGCGAGCTGAAGAAGCAACCGGGCCAGTGGTACATCATTCAGTGCTACTCCGGTTACGAAAACAAGGTAAAGACCAACCTGGACATGCGTGCCCAGACCCTCGAGGTGGAGGACTCTATCTTCGAGGTTGTCGTTCCTATTGAGCAGGTACTTGAGAACAAAGACGGCAAGAAGAAGATTGTGAAGCGCAAGCTGCTGCCGGGCTACGTCCTCGTCCGCGCCGAACTCAATGACGCCGCTTGGTCCGTCATTCGTGAAACCCCTGGTGTGACCTCCTTCGTGGGTAACGAGGGCAACGCCACCCCAGTGAAGACCCGCGATGTGGCTAAATTCCTGATGCCGAACGAAGCACCGTCCACCAAGGGCGATGCCGCCCCGAATGAGGCCGAGGGCGAGCAGGTCGTGGCCATGCCAGAAAAGGAAGTGGCAAAGAAGTACGCCCACGACTTCGAGGTAGGCGAGGCAGTGACCATCCTGTCCGGCCCGCTGGCCGCAGTCTCCGCCACTATTTCCGAGATCGACCCAGAGACCGGCAAGATGCAGGGCTTGGTATCCATCTTTGGTCGCGAGACCCCAGTGGAGTTGTCGCCGACCGAGATCGAGCGCATCTCCTAAAAGTGATTTTGTGCAGGGCGCACGGTGTTCTAAACTGGAACGCCGTGCGCCTTTGGCGTGCGTATAAGAAAAACGTTTCATCCTCCGGTGGCCCACTGAAGGTGAGCATCCGGACGGGATCCCGTTATTCATCGTGGCGGCTATCCCGGTAACACAGGAAAGAGGTAATTCGATGGCTCCTAAGAAGAAGGTATCTGGCTTCATCAAGCTGCAGATCGAGGCAGGCGCCGCTAACCCGGCACCGCCAGTTGGCCCAGCACTCGGTGCCCACGGCGTCAACATCATGGAATTCTGCAAGGCTTATAACGCCGCTACCGAGAACCAGCGTGGCAACGTGGTTCCGGTTGAGATCACCGTCTACGAGGACCGTTCCTTCGACTTCAAGCTGAAGACCCCGCCGGCAGCCAAGCTGCTGCTGAAGGCCGCTGGCATCAAGAAGGGCTCCGGCGTTCCACACACCGACAAGGTCGGCTCTGTGTCTTGGGACCAGTGCAAGGAAATCGCAGAGACCAAGTTTGCGGACCTGAACGCACGTGACATCGAGAACGGCGCTCGCATCATCGCCGGTACCGCCCGCTCCATGGGTATCACCGTTGATGGCGCACCGGAGAAGTAAAAACTTTATGTGGTAGGGCCAGCTACGGCCCGCCGAACACCACACCAATCCAGAAAAGGAATTGTTAAATGAGCACCAAGTCTAAGGCTTATAAGGCCGCTGCGGAACTGGTAGATAAGTCCCGCCTGTACCGTCCGATCGAGGCCACCAAGCTGGCTAAGGAGACCTCCTCCAAGAACTTCGACGCCACCGTTGATGTTGTTTTCCGTTTGGGCGTTGACCCGCGCAAGGCTGACCAGCTGGTTCGCGGCACCGTTTCCCTGCCTAACGGCACCGGTAAGGACGTTCGCGTTGCTGTCTTCGCAGAAGGCGAGAAGGCTACCGCCGCTCAGGAAGCTGGCGCTGATATCGTCGGCACCGCTGAATTGATCGAGCAGATCAACGAGGGCAACATCGACTTCGACGTTGCTATCGCTACCCCGGATCAGATGGCCAAGGTTGGCCGCGTTGCCCGCGTCTTGGGCCCGCGTGGTTTGATGCCGAACCCGAAGACCGGCACCGTTACCGCAGACGTTGCTAAGGCAATCTCTGAGGTTAAGGGCGGCAAGATCTCCTTCCGCGTTGATAAGGCTGCTAACCTGCACGCCATCATCGGTAAGGCTTCCTTCGATGCTGAGAAGCTGGCTGAGAACTACGGCGCCCTCATGGATGAGATCCAGCGCCTGAAGCCTTCTTCCGCTAAGGGCATCTACATCAAGCGCGCTACCATCTCCACCACCTCCGGCCCGGGCATCCCGGTTGACGGTTCCGTGGTCAAGGATTACACCGCTTAAGCAGTTATCACGTACTGCGTTTAAGGTTAAAGGGCTTAGAGGCAATTCCTCGAAGCCCTTTTTCTATATCTCGAGCCACTAGTAGTTATGTGGCGTCAATATCGTCTGGCACCCATTCGCCGCCGTCGTAGTAGACGTTTCGAGCCAAGGGAATCTGGTGCGAAGCAGACTCGAGGATGTGCATAAAATATCCGGCCGTGTTGGGAATGGCGAGGGTATCTCCTACGGCAATGCCCGCTGGGAAGTCCAGTTCGCGGCGCAGAATCACCTCGTCTTCAATGCAGTAGGCACCGACTACAAAGCCGGTACGTCGCTCGCGGGAGACCTCCTTTGCTGAACCGGCTGTAGGCACGAGGAGGGGGTCTAGCAGGATGTCATCCGCGGCGGTCCGGCACTGCGTGCGATTCATCGCCACACCGATAAGGGGCAGGCCATCAGAACGTTCTTTGAGAAAGCTCACCTCGGCGAGGATGACACCACAGCCGTCGAGGAGGCTGCGGCCCGGTTCTAGATGGAGGGCGATGTCCCGCTCTCGCAGGGCACCACCGGCGTTGCCGTAGCCGGGGACCTCACCGGAGAGAAGTTGGTTCAGCCACTGACCGCGCGTCGGTTCCTGCCAGAATGGGTAAGTATTGGAGAGCGGATCCGATTTCCAGGTAAAGGGGTCACCGGTACCAGCGCGCTGCGCAGAGATACGCGCTGTGTAGTTTTCCCACTGCTCGCGGGATTCTAAATAGCTCATGGGCACGCCGCCGCCGATATCGATGAAATTAGCGGGTTGGTTCATTGCGCGTAGGTGCTCGACTAGAGCAATGGCCTCTGCAAGGGCGGTGCGGCGATCCGCCTCGCTATAGCCATGCAGGTGGACGTGGACACCCACGGCACGAAGCTCCGTGGGCCACTCCGCTTTCTGCCATGCAGGTAGCCTTTCCCCGAAGCGGGTCGGTGGTAAATCATCTGGATCTGGAGCAAGGCGCGGTGCCACGCGGGCGGTAGTTTCTAAAGCTCGGGCGATGGCGGCGATGCGGTCGCATTCTGCGCGAGAATCGCACGATATAGTAACGCCACGCGAAATCGCGAGGCGGAGCAAACCATCGCTTTTGATAGCAGCGCTGAGGATGATGCGCTCTGGGGCTACATCGCGCTCGAGCACTTGGCGTAGCTCGTTCTCACTGGCTACATCCACGCCGAGTCCACTCTCGCGAGCGGCGTCGACAAAGCACAGCGCCTTATTGGCTTTGCGGGCGAAAAATACCCGAGTTTTCACGTCGTGGGAAGCACCGGCGTCTAGTAGCTCTTGGGCATTGTGGCGCAGTGGCGCGGGATTAAGCACGTTTACCGGAGAACCATAGCGCGAGGTGAGTGCGCTAACTTCTTGCGGGTTCTCCACGAGCTCTTGCATCCACTGCTCCCATCGGGCACGCAGCGGGACGGTGCCATGGACCGGCAGTGGGGCAACGGGAGGGGTGGTCATGAGTTTCCTACTTTCTCCGCCCAGCGGGGGATGTCATCGTGTACTAAACGGTTAAGAGAGTCATGCCCGGGCAGGGAGAGCTCATTCATGCGGCCAATTTCCACCACACCAGGAACGTTATGGAAGGGGGAGGGGGTGGCTTGGGGAGCCACAGTGGCGTCGATAAGCAGGTCCACGCCGCCCTTCTCCCGCCAGGAATCTATCTGCTCAGGAGTGCCTAGATACTGGGTATCCACCACCCCGGAGTGGATGAGCTCGAGCAGACGCCTGGCTGTGACCGGTGGTGGGCCGAAGGCCACCCGCTCAAGGGTGCGTGAGAGCTCGCGGAACCCGGGCATTGGGCCGTGTGCCTGGTGCCAATCGACGCAGTCTTGGAAGACCCCACGAAAAGCCGCGCCCACGGCCGTGGCCGGAGTCAGGGGACCAGTACCCTCGACCGCACGGAGGGAAGCCTCGAGCTCAGCGAGCGCAGCGCCAGTGAAATCCTGACCATCAATAACGGCTGCTAGTTCCGCACTAGAGAAGTCACCGAACTCGGCTGCGGCCCCGATGAGGATCTCGCGCAAATCTGCGGCGTTAGTGATGTGCGCACAGGCCTGCCGCCACCGCGTCGAAACCTCCGGCAGCGGTGCCTCCGGAGAGGGCTTTACCTCCATAAATCGCCCGCTGCGGCTAACCGGATAAATGACCTCGGCGGTATCGCCATAAAGCAGGCATACATCGATAAAGCTTAAGGCGGCACCGCGCACGCCGATTCGCCGTGGAGCGCTAGGGAGGTCGGCGCCGAAATAGAGACCGGTGACGGGCACACGCGAAGTTTCGTGGACCAAGGAACCAGCATGGAGATGGTCGTGTCCGGTGCAGACCAGGACGTCGTCGAAGGGGGTGCCGTCGACCATGAAGCCTTCTCCGTCATTACTCACTTCGCTCACGCGGTGCGGCAGGTGGCGGATGCCAACGTGCGCCGGCGCGCGCTGCAATGCGGCGGACCAGGTATCGGCGAGGAATTGGCCCACTTCGGCGCGCGGTGGGAGGGCATCGGTGGTGTCCCTACCGCGGCGGGCCCGCCATGCGTTGAAATTATCGTGGGCGGTGGTGACGATGGCGCAGTTGACGTTGAGGCGCCAGTGGGGCGGCTGCTGCGGGCGGTAGACAGCGCCTGAACCGGCCGGATACGGGTCGAAGACCGTGACATCGATGGGGATGCGGGCGCGCTCGATGAGTTCCTCTACGGCCCAGAGACCGCGCGGACCGCCTCCGATGATGGCAATGCGTCGGGCAGGCTTAGCGGAAGTCACTGCGCCGTCCCTTCGCTGCGCGCGGCAAGTTCGGCAGGTGAAATGCCGAAGTTTTCGCACACCCAGGAATCGTTATAGATAGTGTCTAAGTAAGGCTGGCCGGCGTCGTGTAGCACGGCAACCACCTCCGCCCCCGCCGGCAGGGAGGGGGCGAGGCGCTGGAAGGCTGCGATAACAGCACCGCCGGAAGCGCCCGGCAGCAAACCCTCGGCCCGGGCGAGCCTGCGGGCGGCCACGATGGCCTAGAGATCGGGGACCCGCTCGACGGAGGAGGGCGAAAATTTGGTGGATAGGTCGGTCACGATACCTGCGCCATAGCCGGGCAGCATGCGGGTGCCACGCTCACCGCCGAAAAGTACGGAGCCCTCTGCATCAACGCCGATTGTTTGGGTACTGGCTCCCACCTCGGAAAGTTTGCGGACACAGCCGCCAAGGGTTCCGGTGGTACTCATAGCCACGAGCACATGGCTGGGTGCCTGCCCGAGTTGCTCCAGGATCTCAGTCATAGTGCCCTCCGCGTGGGCGTGGAAGGCGGCTTCATTGGAATACTGGTTGAGGTTGAAAGAATCGGGGATCTCTTCCAATAGCTCGGCCACGCGGGTGCGGCGGGCGGTGAGCCAATCGCCGGTTTCAGGATCTGGGTGGTCGAGCAATTCCACGTGTGCGCCATAGGCCCGCATGGTGGCCACCGTAGAAGCGTTGACGCGCGGATCCACCACGCAGTGGAACTTCATCCCCAGCAGTGGGGCCTGGCGAGCTAGAGCCATGCCCAGGTTGCCGGAGGAAGATTCCACCAACGTCGACCCTGGGCGGATATCGCCGGCGGCAAGGGCCGACTGGATTAGTGCTCGGGCGGTACGGTCTTTTGCAGAGCCGCCAAGGTTGAACTGTTCGAGTTTGAGATAGAGGTGGACATCCGGCCGAGGATTGATCGCCTCCACTCGCATGAGTGGGGTATTGCCGATGGGCGGGTGCGCTTGAGAATGAATCCTAGGGCTCATCATTGGCCCCATGGTAGACCTTTATTTCTGCCTCTTCCGCCGACCTAGTCCTTGATCTCCGCATAGGCGTCGAGGGCGGCTTGGCGCGATTCCTTTAGGTCCACTATGGGTGGGCCAGACAGCGCGGGTGCCCAGCGGCGCACATATTCGCCGTCGGGGTCGAAGCGCTTGGCCTGGGTTTCGGGGTTGAAGATGCGGAAAAATGGTGCGGCGTCATCGCCGCAGCCAGCCACCCACTGCCAATTGAAGGGGTTGGAGGCGGCATCGGCATCTACCAACGTATCCCAGAACCATTCTTCGCCTAGGCGCCAGTGGATACCGAGGTTCTTGGTGATGAAAGATCCCACCACCATTCGTACGCGGTTGTGCATATAGCCGGTGGCCCAAAGCTCGCGCATTCCGGCGTCGACAAGCGCGATGCCCGTGGTACCGGACTGCCAGTCTGTCAGGCGTGGGTCATCCCAGGACCAATCGAAGTGGTCGAATTTTTCCCGTACGTTTTCGGTAGCAAGGTTGGGCAGGTGGTAGAGGCGGTGCCAGGCAAAGTCGCGCCACAGTAGCTCGGAGTGGAATTTGGCGCACTCCGGCTCCTCGGCCGCGGCGAACCATACTTCCCGCGGCGAGACCTCGCCGAAGCGCAGGCGCGGCGAGAGTAGGGAGGTGGCATTAAGCGCAGGGATATCGCGCTCCTCGGCGTAGTTGGCCAAGTCCAGCTGCGCCAGGCGCTCTCGCGCACCGGCTTCCCCGGGCGTCCAGTGCTCGGCCAGGGATGCGGCCCACGCTGGCTCGGTGGGCTTGGGCCAAGAGCACGCAATGCTTGCCGACGCCCCCATCTCCGGCACCCCCTCCGGTTCATCGCCTGCCACTTGGGAGGAGGCGGCCTTGGAGAAGGGGGTAAAGACCTTATAGGGCTGGCCCTGGCCATTGGTGACCTCCCAGGGGTCGACCAGGGTGAAGCCGGGTGAAGAAGTGGCGGTAATGCCACGAGCAGTCAAGTTTTCCTTGACGGCGGCATCAACCTCGCGCAGCGGGCCGTGGTAGCGGCGCGTCCACGTGACGGTAGTGGCGCCGAGTTCGGCGGCTAGGCGGGGGATTTCCACGCGGGCATCACCGGCGACGCGAATGAGCTCCACGCCGTGCTCGGCGAGGTCGTGTGCAAGGGCATAAAGGGAGCGCTCGCGCCACCACGTGGTGGCGCCGCCCAGTGGGCGGGTGCCCGGATATGCCGGCTCGTCGAGCACGACGGCGATCAAGGGAACGCCTGTAAGCGAGGTGGCTTCGGCCGCGCGGCGAAGGGCCTGGTTATCGTGTAGGCGCAGGTCATCGCGAAACCACATCAGGCAGGTCATGTCGGCTATCCTACGCGGCGAAAACGGGGATTTGGAGAAACCGTTGGTGGGAAGGTAGTGTTTTCCACGAAGTTTGAACGGCCGCTTCAGGCCGAGTCAAAGTTCACCGAAGACCGTTGGTCATCCATTTGGATCGAAGGTTCTCCATCCTAGGAGGCGGCCCACGCAGGAGACACTTTGCGATTATTCGCGGCATTCTCTTATGTCGCGCGCCCTGTGCTCTTGCACGGGGCTTTTGTTATTTCGGGTAACCGAAATAAGGAAGGTCCCGGCGGAATAATAAAAGAGATGTTTTGGAAGGAGGCGAGAGACAATGGCAAACCCAAAGAACACTGCAGACCTGGCAGAGCTGAAGGAGAAGCTGGCTGGCGCTAACTCTGTTGTATTGACCGAGTACCGCGGCCTGACCGTATCCCAGCTGCAGGAGCTGCGTAACGATCTGGGATTTGACGTTGAATACTCCGTCGCCAAGAACACCCTTTTCAAGATCGCTGCCAAGGAAGCTGGCATCGAAGGTCTTGATGATTTGCTGACTGGCCCGACCGCAATTGCGTTCATCAAGGGCGAGGCAGTGGATGCTGCGAAGGTCATCACCAAGTTCGCTGATGACAACAAGGCACTCATCATCAAGGGTGGCTACATGGACGGCAACGCACTGTCTGCCGACCAGGTTGAGGCCATCGCCAAGCTGGACAACCGCGAGACCACCCTCGCAAAGCTGGCTGGCGCTATGAAGGGTTCTATGGCGAAGGCAGCCGCTCTCTTCAACGCTCCTGCAACCAAGGCTGTACGTACCGTCGCAGCCCTGCAGGACAAGAAGGAAGCAGAAGCTTAAGTCGTCACAAAAGACGCACAATTACAACACCGTGCGCGTTGCCTAATGTAGGTGCAGCGCTCACACAACACAGAAAGGACTTGCCATCATGGCTAAGCTCACCAAGGACGAGCTCATTGAAGCTTTCAAGGAAATGACCCTCATCGAACTGTCCGAATTCGTTAAGGAATTTGAAGAGGTATTCGACGTTGAGGCTGCTGCTCCGGTTGCTGCTGTTGCAGCTGGCGCTCCGGCTGAGGGCGGCGCTGGTGCCGCTGAGGAGAAGACCGAGTTCGACGTCGTTCTGACCGACGCTGGCGCTAAGAAGATTGGCGTTATTAAGGCTGTCCGCGAGATCGTCTCCGGCCTGGGCCTGAAGGAAGCTAAGGAAATGGTCGAGGGTGCTCCTAAGGCTATCCTCGAGGGCGCTTCCAAGGACGACGCTGAGGCTGCTAAGACCAAGCTGGAAGAGGCTGGCGCTTCCGTCGAGCTCAAGTAATTTCACTGAGCTTTCCGCTTTTAAATCCCCACTTCTACCGCTGCACGCGGTGGGAGCTGGGGATTTCCTCGTTTTGTGTTTGCGAGCGTAGTGCGTGGAGTGCAGCAATGGCCAATAGTGTCAAAGTATGACACCATGGCGTTGTGGAGTTTAGGAGGGTAGCTTAGAGCGTTTTCACACAGATGGTAAGGCGCCAAAGTATGTACCTCCTGAACTGCGGAAGATCCTGCGCCGCAAACTCATCATGATTGACCGGTCCGTTTCCCTAGCTGATTTAAGGATTCCACCAGCAAATCGTTTGGAGAGACTGAAAGGGCAGTGGGACGGATTTTATTCCATCCGCGTTAACGCGCAGTGAAGAGTAGTCTTTCGATGGACAGGGAAAGGAGCTGTGGACGTTGACTTCATCGATTATCACAAATGAGGGAGAGGAAGCTTCGGATATCATATCCGTTCCACACCCTGGGGAGGTTCTGCGCGAGGAGTTTCTGGAGCCGCTCGGACTTACTCAATACCGCTTAGCCAGGGATATTTTTAGCTCCAAATCCCAAATTTCAAAGCTGGTCCGTGGACGCATTGGGATTAGTGCGGAAATGGCGCTTCGTCTCTCTGCCTATTTTGGCAATTCGGCGGAGTTTTGGCTGGGACTGCAGGAAGAGTTTGATCTTTGGTGCGCGCGCCAAACCACGGATACTAGCAGTATCGTTGCTTGGAATAAGCACACTGCTTAGAAATCAATCCGGCACGGCGGGGTGGCCTGTAGAAACCAGGAATTTCCGCCAAGGGCTGTAGAATTAGCCCCCATGCTGCCCAAGTCCCGCATTTTTTCCGTCCTGCTCCTAGGCCTCGGTGTCGCGTTGATCGCCGCTGGTGTTGTGGCGCCGGCATTTTTGGATTTTTCCCCGCGGCTGCCGCTGAACCTGAAAAACAGCACCTGGACATTGCACGATGATTCCGCGGATTCCCAGCAATTGTCCAAGGATGGTTCCGCGCCGTATTCAGGCCCCATGACTTACCAGATCAACATGGATATCCAAGAGCCCTCGGACGAAGAGAAGGCTACCGTGCGCATCGGTGAGACGCGTATGCGCGGCGAGGGCGAAGGCTTAAACGACTTGAGCCAGGCCCAGGTGTGGACCTACCCGGTGGACCGCCTGAGTGGTGAAGCGATGGGGGAGGCCTCGTTGAGCCATACGCTCGCGACTCCATCAGATACGGTGACCATAGACGGCTACTGGCTCAAGTTCCCCGCGGATGCCGAAAAGACCAATTACCCAGTCTTTGACCCGACCCTGCGCAAGGCCGTCGATGCGGTCTTTGAAGAAGAAACCACGATGGATGGCCGTACGGTCTATCGCTATCACCAAGAAATTGAGCCGACGAACGTAGCGCAGCTTTATGCAGCCGATGGGAATACCACCAGCCTGCCCAAGGAGGGCGGCGGCGAGGAACAGGGGTACTTGACCCACTCCGGTAACCGTGACTTCTATGTAGACCAACAAACCGGACTCGTGGTGGGCATGGATGTAGACATCGATGACTACTACGCAGACCGCGAAGGCGTGGGGCGCGTGCGTGCCTTCGTCTTTGATAGTTCTACCTCCGAAGAGGACCAAAAAGAGCTGCTGAAGGAAGCCGCAGAATTCCCGCGCGATCGCGTGGCGGAGATTGTCCGCTGGATAGTCATTGGAGTAGGCGCGCTGCTTGCGTTACTAGGAATCATCGGTGCGCTGGGGCTATTTGGCGGAAAGAATAAGCACGCCCGCCGGTGTGGCCACCACGCGCACAACGGTGGAAGCGCGGTGCCGGTGAGCCGCTAAAAGAGCAGCTAGGAGCCTCGATCGCCGGCAGGGTTGCGGTATAGAGAGATTTTAGTGGTAGGGTGCTCACTGGTTACCGCGCGGAGTTGCGCGGTGTGGACGCGTTAGCGCCGCGGCGAGCACGAACTTGCCCCCTAGCGTGGTAGCGACACGCCCCAATAGTGGTGTGTCTTTACATGACAGGTCTTTTCCTATAAGCTATTTCGTTGCGCTGGAATCTGGATCTTCGGTGCACATTTAGCCTTTCAGGCCGGTGATGGCAAAACCGACTTGACAAGGTGATTTTGTGCATTCTGAACCCAGACACTCCACAGCAGACCGAATGCTAGAATTACCAGCGGTTTTGCGGCTCGTCGGCCAGGGCGAGCAGGCAATCCGCGTGAGGTGCTGGAAGGACCCATCTTGGCAGTCTCCCGCCAGACCAAGTCAGTGGCCAATATCCCCGGAGCCCCGAAGCGATACTCGTTTGCAAAAATTAGCGAGCCCATCGCCCTGCCGGGTCTCCTTGACGTACAACTTGATTCTTTTGCTTGGCTCGTCGGCTCGCCGGAATGGCGCGAGCGCGAGCAGGCTGCGCGTGGCGATGATGCCCGCGTAACGAGCGGCCTCGAGGACATCCTCGAAGAGCTCTCGCCGATTGAGGACTACTCGGGCAATATGTCCCTGTCCTTGTCGGAGCCGCGCTTTGAACCGGTGAAAAACACCGTGGATGAGTGCAAGGAAAAGGACATCAACTACTCCGCGCCGCTGTACGTGACCGCAGAGTTTATCAATAACGACACCCAAGAGATTAAGTCGCAGACCGTTTTCATCGGCGATTTCCCGATGATGACGGATATGGGCACGTTCATCGTGAACGGTACCGAGCGCGTCGTCGTCTCTCAGCTGGTGCGCTCCCCGGGCGTGTACTTCGATCGCTCGATCGATAAGTCCACCGAGCGCCCGCTGCACTCCGTGAAGGTTATTCCTTCCCGCGGTGCATGGTTGGAGTTCGACGTCGACAAGCGCGATACCGTCGGCGTGCGCATTGACCGCAAGCGCCGCCAGCCGGTTACCGTGCTGCTTAAGGCACTGGGCTGGAGCGAGGAGCAGATCAAGGATCGCTTCGGCTTTTCCGAGCTTATGATGTCCACCCTGGAATCTGATGGTGTGGCAAATACCGATGAGGCATTGCTGGAGATTTACCGTAAGCAGCGCCCAGGCGAGCAGCCAACCCGTGAATTGGCACAGTCCTTGCTGGATAACTCCTTCTTCCGTGCGAAGCGTTACGACCTGGCAAAGGTCGGCCGCTACAAGGTCAACCGCAAGCTGGGTCTGGGCGGCGACCACGATGGTCTGATGACCCTGACCGAGGAAGACATTGCCGTCACCCTCGAGTACCTGGTCCGCCTGCACGTAGGCGAGCGCGAGATGAAGGCGCCAAACGGCGAGATGATCTCCTTGCACACGGATGACATCGACCACTTTGGTAACCGCCGCCTGCGCACCGTAGGTGAGCTCATCCAGAATCAGGTCCGCGTGGGCCTGTCCCGTATGGAGCGCGTTGTGCGCGAGCGCATGACCACCCAGGACGCGGAGTCCATCACTCCGACCTCCCTGATTAACGTGCGCCCGGTCTCTGCTGCTATCCGCGAGTTCTTCGGCACCTCGCAGCTGTCCCAGTTCATGGACCACAACAACTCGCTGTCCGGCCTGACTCACAAGCGCCGTTTGTCCGCGCTGGGCCCGGGCGGTCTGTCCCGTGAGCGCGCCGGCATTGAGGTGCGAGACGTTCACGCTTCTCACTACGGCCGCATGTGCCCGATTGAGACTCCTGAGGGGCCGAACATTGGCCTGATTGGCGCGCTGGCTTCCTATGCCCGCGTGAATGCCTTTGGCTTCATCGAGACCCCGTACCGCAAGGTTGTGGACGGCAAGATTACCGATCAGGTGGAGTACCTCACCGCTGATGAAGAGGATCGCTTCGCTATTGCTCAGGCTGAGGTCGAGCAGGATGCAGAGGGCAACCTCACCGGCGAGCGTATTGAGGTCCGCCTAAAGGACGGCGATATTGGACTTACCGATGCCTCTGGTGTGGACTACGTTGACGTCTCCCCACGCCAGATGGTGTCCGTGGGTACCGCCATGATTCCGTTCTTGGAGCACGACGATGCTAACCGTGCCCTGATGGGTGCGAACATGCAGAAGCAGGCCGTGCCGCTGGTTCGCTCCGAGGCTCCGCTGGTAGGTACCGGCATGGAGCAGCGCGCTGCTTATGACGCTGGCGACGTTGTTATCACCCCGAAGGCCGGTGTGGTAGAAAACGTCACCGCTGATGTCATCACCATCATGGATGATGAGGGCCAGCGCGACACCTACATCCTGCGTAAGTTCGAGCGCACCAACCAGGGCACCAACTACAACCAGACCCCGCTGGTTTCTATGGGCGAGCGCGTAGAGGCCGGCCAGGTTCTGGCCGATGGCCCTGGTACCCACAATGGTGAGATGTCCCTCGGCCGCAACCTGCTGGTTGCCTTCATGCCGTGGGAAGGCCACAACTACGAGGACGCCATCATCCTCAACCAGCGCATCGTGGAAGAGGACATCTTGACCTCCGTCCACATCGAGGAGCACGAGATCGATGCTCGCGATACCAAGCTGGGCGCTGAGGAAATCACCCGCGAGATCCCGAACGTCTCTGAAGACGTCTTGAGCGATCTGGACGAGCGCGGCATCATCCGCATCGGTGCCGACGTCCGCGCCGGTGACATCCTGGTGGGCAAGGTCACCCCGAAGGGCGAGACCGAGCTGACTCCGGAGGAGCGCCTGCTGCGCGCCATCTTCGGTGAGAAGGCCCGCGAGGTCCGCGATACCTCCATGAAGGTGCCGCACGGTGAGGTAGGCAAGGTCATTGGCGTTGCCCGTTTCTCACGCGATGATGATGACGATCTGGCCCCTGGCGTCAACGAAATGATTCGCGTCTACGTGGCCCAGAAGCGCAAGATCCAGGACGGCGATAAGATGGCCGGCCGCCACGGCAACAAGGGTGTTGTGGGCAAGATTCTGCCGCCAGAGGATATGCCGTTCATGGAAGACGGCACCCCGGTAGACATCCTGCTGAACACCCACGGTGTGCCACGTCGTATGAACATCGGCCAGGTCCTCGAGGTTCACCTGGGCTGGTTGGCACACGCCGGCTGGAAGGTTGACACCGAGGATCCGAAGAACGCCGAGCTGCTCAAGACCCTGCCGGAGGAGCTCTATGACGTTCCTGCGGATTCCTTGACCGCGACCCCGGTCTTCGACGGTGCTACCAATCACGAGATCGAGCGCCTGCTGGCTTCCTCCCGTCCTAACCGCGACGGCGATGTGCTGGTGGATGAGCACGGCAAGGCCACGCTTTTCGACGGCCGCTCGGGCGAACCGTACAAGTACCCAATTTCGGTTGGCTACATGTACATGCTCAAGCTGCACCACTTGGTCGATGAGAAGATTCACGCCCGTTCCACCGGTCCTTACTCCATGATTACCCAGCAGCCGCTGGGTGGTAAGGCCCAATTCGGTGGCCAGCGCTTCGGCGAGATGGAGGTGTGGGCAATGCAGGCATACGGCGCTGCCTACACCCTGCAGGAGCTGCTGACCATCAAGTCCGATGACGTCGTCGGCCGCGTGAAGGTCTACGAAGCCATTGTTAAGGGCGACAATATTCCAGATCCGGGCATCCCTGAGTCCTTCAAGGTGTTGCTCAAGGAGCTGCAGTCCCTGTGCTTGAACGTGGAAGTTCTTTCCACCGACGGCACGCCGATGGAGCTGTCTGGCTCTGATGACGATGACATGGATAGCCCATCGCTTGGCATTAACCTGTCCCGCGATGAGGGCTCTTCCGCTGACATCGCCTAATTAGTTTCTTGGTCCACCGCGGGGTAAGTCCCCGTGGTAGGGCGTAAACGTTCCATTCATACAAAGCCATCAATTCCTCGACAACGAGGATGAAAGGGAGACATTACGTGTTTGACGTAAATCTCTTCGACGAGCTCCGCATCGGTCTGGCCACCGCAGACGATATTCGTCGCTGGTCCAAGGGCGAGGTCAAAAAGCCTGAGACCATTAACTACCGCACCCTGAAGCCGGAGAAGGACGGCCTCTTCTGTGAGCGCATCTTCGGCCCCACCCGTGACTGGGAGTGCGCTTGTGGTAAGTACAAGCGCGTCCGCTACAAGGGCATCATCTGTGAGCGCTGTGGCGTTGAGGTCACCAAGTCCAAGGTTCGCCGTGAGCGCATGGGCCATATTGAGCTGGCCGCTCCGGTAACCCACATCTGGTACTTCAAGGGCGTTCCTTCCCGCCTGGGCTACCTGCTGGACCTGGCCCCGAAGGATCTCGAGCGCATCATTTACTTCGCTGCCAATATCATCACCTCCGTGGATGAAGAGGCTCGCCACAACGATCAGTCCACCCTGGAAGCAGAAATGCTCCTGGAGAAGAAGGACGTTGAGGACGATACCGAGTCCGAGATCGCAGAGCGCGCCTCCAAGCTGGAGTCTGACCTGGCTGAGCTGGAAGCAGCTGGTGCCAAGGCCGATGCCCGTAAGAAGGTAAAGAACGCTGCCGATAAGGAAATGCAGCACATCCGCGAGCGTGGCGAGCGCGAAATCGCCCGCCTGGATGAAATCTGGAATACCTTCATCAAGCTGGCTCCAAAGCAGATGATCATCGATGAGACCATCTACGAAGAGCTGGTTGACCGCTACGAGGATTACTTCACCGGCGGCATGGGCGCAGAAGCCATCCAGACCCTGGTCCGCAACTTCGACCTCGAGGCTGAGGCCGAGGAGCTGCGCGAGATCATCAACAATGGCAAGGGCCAGAAGAAGATGCGTGCCCTCAAGCGCCTGAAGGTCGTTGCTGCCTTCCTGCGCTCCGGCAACGATCCGGCCGGCATGGTGTTGGATGCCATCCCGGTTATCCCGCCAGAGCTGCGCCCAATGGTGCAGCTGGACGGTGGCCGCTTTGCTACCTCCGACCTGAATGACCTCTACCGCCGCGTGATCAACCGCAATAACCGTTTGAAGCGCATGATCGACCTGGGCGCTCCAGAGATCATCGTGAACAACGAGAAGCGCATGCTGCAGGAGTCTGTGGACGCACTCTTCGATAACGGCCGCCGCGGCCGTCCGGTTACCGGCCCGGGCAACCGTCCGCTGAAGTCTCTGTCTGACTTGCTCAAGGGCAAGCAGGGCCGCTTCCGCCAGAACCTGCTGGGTAAGCGCGTGGACTACTCCGGCCGTTCCGTTATTATCGTTGGACCGCAGCTGAAGCTGCACGAGTGTGGTCTGCCGAAGCTCATGGCGCTCGAGCTATTCAAGCCGTTCGTCATGAAGCGCTTGGTAGAAAACGACTATGCCCAGAACATCAAGTCCGCCAAGCGCATGGTTGAGCGCCAGCGCCCAGAGGTGTGGGACGTTCTGGAGCAGGCCATTTCTGAGCACCCTGTGATGCTCAACCGTGCACCTACGCTGCACCGCCTGGGCATTCAGGCCTTCGAGCCGAAGCTGGTTGAGGGTAAGGCTATTCAGCTGCACCCGCTGGCTTGTGAGGCGTTCAACGCCGACTTCGACGGTGACCAGATGGCAGTCCACCTGCCGCTGTCCGCTGAGGCACAGGCTGAGGCCCGCGTCTTGATGCTGGCGTCCAATAACATTCTGTCCCCGGCATCCGGTAAGCCACTGGCTATGCCGCGTCTGGATATGGTTACCGGTCTGTACTACCTGACGATGGACAAGTCCGAGGACGAGATCGGTGGCAACGGCCGCTTCCGCGAGGCAGAAGAGGACAAGCCAGCAACCGGCGTTTACTCCTCCTACGCCGAGGCCCTCATGGCCTATGACCGCGGCACCGTTGGCCTGCAGGCCCCGATCAAGGTCCGCATCGATCACCTTCGCCCGCCGAAGGAGATCGAGGAGGAGCAGTTCCCGGATGGCTGGACCAAGGGCCAGGCATGGATGGGCTACACCACCATTGGCCGCGTCATGTTCAACGAGTTGTTGCCATGGAACTACCCGTACCTCGAGGGCATCATGGTCCGTAAGGGCGGCGGCTCTGGCAACAAGGTCCTCATCGGTGACGTGGTCAATGACTTGGCCAATAAGTACCCGATGATCACCGTGGCTCAGGTGCTGGACAACATGAAGGATGCCGGCTTCTACTGGGCAACCCGTTCTGGCGTGACCATCACTATGTCTGACGTTCTGGTTCTGCCGAATAAGACCGAGATCCTCGAGTCTTATGAGAAGGAAGCAGAGCGCATCGAGCGTAAGTACTGGGAGCAGGGTGCTCTGACCGAGCGCGAGCGCTACGATCGCCTGGTTGAGCTGTGGAAGGACGCTACCGATACCGTCGGTGAGGCCGTCGAGAACATGTACCCTGACCACAACCCGATTCCGATGATTGTGAAGTCTGGTGCGGCCGGTAACATGCGTCAGATCTGGACGCTGGCCGGTATGAAGGGCATGGTTGTGAACTCGCACGGTGATTACATCACCCGTCCGATTAAGACCTCCTTCCGTGAAGGCCTGTCCGTGCTGGAGTACTTCAACAACTCCCACGGTTCCCGTAAGGGTCTGGCCGATACCGCGCTGCGTACCGCTGACTCCGGCTACCTCACCCGTCGTCTGGTGGACGTGGCCCAGGACGTCATCGTCCGCGAAGAGGACTGTGGCACCCGCCAGGGCGTTCGCGTCCCCATCGGCGAGGTTTCCGGCGACAAGGTGGTTCTCTCCGAGCTGTGGGAGACCTCCGCATCCGGCCGCGTTCTCGCGACCGATGTCAAGGACGACAATGGCGAGGTCGTGGCCGAGGCCGGCTCCGACCTCACCGAGGAACTCACCCAGAAGCTGTTGGACGCCAAGGTTACTGAGGTCAAGGTTCGCTCCGTGCTGACCTGCCAGACCCCGGCTGGCGTGTGTGCCAAGTGCTACGGCAAGTCCATGGCTTCCGGCCAGCTGGTCGATATCGGCGAGGCCGTCGGCATCGTGGCGGCACAGTCCATTGGTGAGCCGGGCACCCAGCTGACCATGCGTACGTTCCACCAGGGTGGTGTCGGTGGCGATATTACCGGCGGTCTCCCGCGTGTTCAGGAGCTTTTCGAGGCCCGTAACCCGAAGAACCGCGCTCCTATCGCTTCCGTTGACGGCACCGTATCCCTGTCCGATGAGGGCAACTTCTGGACCCTGACCATCACCCCGGATGACGGTTCTGATGATGTGGTCTATGAGAAGCTCTCCAAGCGTCAGGGCCTGGCTCAGGTCCGTCGCCCGATGGAGTCCAACCCGGATGCGATGATCGAGCGTTCCCTCAAGGACGGCGACCACGTCGAGACCGGAGACCGCCTGATGCGCGGTGCGGCTGACCCGCACGACGTGCTCGAGGTCCTCGGCCGTCGTGGCGTGGAGCAGCACCTCATCAACGAGGTGCAGGCTGTGTACCGTACCCAGGGTGTGGCTATCCACGATAAGCACATCGAGATCATCATCCGCCAGATGCTGCGCCGCGGTACCGTCATTGATGCGGGTACTACGGACTTGTTGCCGGGTAACCTCATCGACCTTTCTGAGGCTAAGCAGCTCAATGCTGCTCAGGTTGCAGAAGGTGGCGAGCCGGCTCAGCTGCGCTCGGAGATCATGGGTATTACCAAGGCTTCCTTGGCTACCGAGTCCTGGTTGTCTGCTGCATCGTTCCAGGAGACCACGCGTGTGCTTACCGACGCCGCTATTAATAAGCGCTCCGATAAGCTCATCGGTCTCAAGGAGAACGTGATTATCGGTAAGCTCATCCCGGCCGGTACGGGTATTTCCCGCTACCGCAATATTTCCGTCAAGCCGACCGAGGCTGCGCGCAACGCTGCATACTCGATTCCGACTTACGGCGATTCCATCTATGGCGATGACGGCTTCGGTGAGTTCACCGGTGCCTCCGTGCCGCTGGATGAGGACTTCACTTTCTAGGGTGCAGCTGAATCTGCGTTAACGCGGGATATTGATGGCCCCGCCTTTCTGAATGACAGGAAGGCGGGGCTGTTTCCATGTTTAGGGTGTACCGCTAAACTGCTCTGCTAGTATGAATGCAGCTTTTGGCAAGGCGCCTTTAGGGGAGCGCTGCCTAAGTAGTTGAAAAATGCACACATCACGGGTGCTTGTCAGCTGCCATTGTGTAGCCGAGACTGGCTGAGATGCCGCCACATGCGCGGTGAACCGTAGAACCTGATCCGGATAATGCCGGCGAGAGGGAGGAAGATTATGTCTACTACACGTGCGTCCGCTGCCCCGAAGCGCAGTTTGAATTGGCGCGTGGTCGATATCGTGGTTGCATCTGTTCTGGGTGTAGCTTGCGGCTTCGTATTCTTGGGTTGGAACGCAGTGGGCTATGCCTGGTTCCAGGCCATGGATGCTATTACCCCGGGGTTGGGCGGTATTGCGACCGGTATTTGGCTCATTGGTGGCGTGCTGGGTGGCCTTATTATTCGTAAGCCAGGTGCAGCTGTATACGTAGAGGTCCTAGCGGCTACTGTGTCCGCAGTGCTGGGTTCCCAGTGGGGCATTGAAACCCTGTATTCCGGCTTGGCACAAGGGCTAGGCGTGGAAATCATCCTGGCTATCTTCCTGTACCGCAGGTTTGGCTTTGGAGTTTCGGTATTAGCCGGCATGGCGGCTAGCTGGGGTGCTTTTATTCTCGAGCTATTCCTTTCCGGTAACTTGGCTCGCTCCTTCGAGTTCCAAATGATTTATTTGGTTACGCTGACTATCTCCGGTGCTATCCTCGCCGGTGCTTTGGGCTTTTTCGTGGTGAAGGCGCTAGCGAAGACAGGTGCTTTGGATCGTTTCGCCGCAGGCCGTGAACAGCGCGCTTAGGGCGTATGGGCACTGTGACTGACTTTTTCACTCTGGCGGGAAGGCCCACAAAAATTACCGCCCGCGGTTTTGGCTGGACGCATGCCGGGCGCACCCAGCCAGCGTTAGCTGATATTGACCTGGTTATTGAGCCAGGCGAGCGGGTATTGCTTTGCGGCGACTCTGGATCCGGCAAGTCCACATTCTTGGCTGCTATAGCCGGGGTGCTGGGCTCCGATGAAGAGGGAACCCGCGCCGGAGAGATCCTTTTGGAAGATTCCACCGGCGCGGTGGAGGAACCGGGACATTCCATTCCCGTAGGGCTGGTGTTGCAAGACCCAGATTCGCAGGTTATCTCAGCTCGGGTGGGAGACGATATTGCCTTCGGCTGCGAGAACCTAGCGTATCCGAGGGAAGAGATTTGGCGCCGCGTAGCCGCGGCCAAGGATCTGGTCGGCCCGTTCGTGGATATGGATTTTCCCACCGAGCGCCTGTCTGGTGGGCAAAAGCAACGCCTTGCTTTAGCGGGTGTAATCGCTATGGGTGCCGGTGTGGTGCTGCTTGATGAGCCCACAGCCAATCTTGACCCTGCCGGCGCCCGCGATGTGGTTCGGGCCGTTTCTGCACTGGTAGAAGAGACTGGGGCTACCCTTGTGGTGGTAGAACACCAGCATACGGCATGGGAAGGGTTGCTTGACCGTGCCGTGGAAATTGCGCATGGGCGCATCGTGGCCGATGGTCCCTTTGAGCAGATAGCACGACGCCGCCGTGTCGAAGAGCTCCCGCAGGCGCGCGAGTTGGGTGATGGCGCAGCTAGGGAAGGAGACGCTGCGCTCTGGAGTAAGGATTTGGTTACTCGCTTCGGCCCACCGCGCACGATTTCTCTGCCGGCGGGCGCTTCGACTGTGATTACAGGTCCTAATGGTGC
The DNA here is from genome assembly GCF_037908395.1 of Corynebacterium sp. KPL4072. Lineage (NCBI taxonomy): Bacteria > Bacillati > Actinomycetota > Actinomycetes > Mycobacteriales > Corynebacteriaceae > Corynebacterium > Corynebacterium sp. KPL4072. The sequence goes on along the minus strand of NZ_JBBMGE010000003.1, from coordinate 214,723 downwards.
AGGAAAATCGACATGGTTGATGACCATGGCGGGCTTGCTGCCGGCCATCTCCGGCGAGATCGGAGTGGCAGACTATGTGCGCCGTGGCGTGAAGGGGCCACCGATTCGGTGGAAGTCTCGAGAGCTGGCAGACCGCATTGGATTCGTATTCCAAAACCCGGAGCACCAGTTCGTTTCGCGCACCGTAGCGGAAGAGCTGCGCGTCGCGCCAAAGGTCATGCGAGTAAAACCGCCAGAAGAGCGCATAGCCCAATTGGTGGATTCCCTGCGCCTGGAGCACCTTTTGGAAGCTAATCCCTTCACGCTTTCTGGAGGCGAGAAGCGCCGCCTTTCGGTAGCTACTGCCTTGGTAACGTCACCTGAGGTAGTACTTCTTGACGAGCCTACTTTTGGACAAGATCCGCAAACCTTTGTGGAGCTGGTGCGCTTGCTACGCGAGCTTGCCGATGGTGGCACCACCGTTGCCTCCATCACCCACGATCCTTTGTTTATCCAGGCTTTAGGGGATCATCATGTGGAGGTGGATAGTGCCTAACCTTTTGCGCGAAGCCAATCCGCTGACACGAGTGTTTATGATGTTTATCTGGGTCACTCCCATTTTGGCATCTATTGACTGGGTTTCGGCAGCGGTATCATTGGCGCTCACCCTGATTTTCGCCCCGTTATGTGGGGTATCGTGGGCGAGGGTCTTTAAAGCCGGGTGGTTCCTTTTCTTGGTTGCCCCGATTTCCGGCGTTTCCATGCTGCTTTATGGTGAGCCCAGCGGCACCGAATACTTCCACTGGTGGCTTATTCATGTCACTGAAAATTCCCTCACCCTGGCAATCGCTATTACGCTGCGCGTCTTCGCCGTGGCTTTGCCCATGGTGGTGCTCGCCCGTGATATCGACCCTACGGAGCTGGGTGATGCCCTCTCGCAGATCCTGAAGCTACCATCGCGCTTTGTCATTGGTGCAGTGGCCGGTGTGCGCATGATGACGCTCTTTCAATCCGATTGGCAGTCGCTGGGGATGGCGCGCAGGGCGAGGGGGCTGACCGACGTCGGCAAGCTGAAGCACCTGCTTACTATGTCCTTTGGGCTATTGGTCATCGCGCTGCGCCGCGGTGGCAAGCTGGCGACGGCCATGGAGGCGCGCGGATTTGGGCGCACCCCACCCGGAGGAGGGGCACGTACGTGGGCGCGTCCCTCCCGGCTGCATGCCCGCGATGGGTGGATTATGGCCCTAGGTACTGTCCTCGCTTTTGTACCGGTGGTAGTTTCGGTACTCACTGGGGCCTGGAGATTCTTCGGCCTATAAACCGCGAAAGCAGTGATTGAGCGACCATGGACTTTGATAGCCAACAAGAGCGCCTTTTAGAGGACGTCGTCAAGCTGGCGGCAGCCAGAAAGCGTGCCTTCAAGCCAGTGACCGTGCTTATCGACGGCCCTTCGGGTGCCGGAAAAACCTGGACTTCCGCCGCGCTGGCCGAGCGCACCAACTGGCGCGTGGTACACCTCGATGAGTTCTACCCCGGCTGGCACGGCCTGGACAAGGGCTCTGACATGGTGGCAGAACAGGTATTGCGCACCATGAATCCCGGCTATTGGCGCTGGGATTGGGAGGCGGACAGCCCTGGAGACTGGGCTAGCCTCGACGTGCGCGATGATCTCATCGTGGAAGGGGTGGGCTCCGTAACCCCGGCCAATATCGCAGCCGCAAAGGAGAGGGGAACGGTAGTTAGCGTGCTTATCGACGGCCCCCGGGACCAACGCCGCGAACGCGCCATCGCCCGCGAGCCCGACTACGAGCAGTGGTTTGAAACCTGGGAAGCACAGGAAAAGGACTACTTTGCCACCAAGGCTGCTGAGGCTGATTTAGTTTGGGAATGGTCCTAGCAGGAAGAAGGTGCCGATCGCGTTTTGTATAAAGCGTGATCGGTTTGCTAGTCTAAACGGCAGTTCACTATGCGTGCCTTGCTGGCGCGCGGTGAAGAGTCTGATCCTTAACAAGGCACCGACCTTGGGGAGAGTTCTGGACATGCGGCAGCGCCCCGGGAAAGAGCGCCCATTTTTGCATGTTTGGTTCTTTTCCTTCGGTATTGGTGCAATTCGACAGAAAGACTGTTAAATGCCAACTATTCAGCAGCTGGTCCGCAAGGGCCGCCACGATAAGCGTAAAGAGGTTTCCACCGCTGCGCTGAAGGGTTCCCCGCAGCGTCGCGGTGTATGCACCCGCGTGTACACCACCACTCCTAAGAAGCCGAACTCCGCACTGCGTAAGGTTGCTCGTGTTCGCCTGACCACCGGTATTGAGGTTTCCGCCTACATTCCGGGCGAGGGCCACAACCTGCAGGAGCACTCCATGGTCCTCGTTCGCGGCGGCCGTGTGAAGGACCTTCCTGGTGTTCGTTACAAGATCATCCGCGGCGCTCTGGATACCCAGGGTGTCAAGGACCGTAAGCAGGCACGTTCCCGTTACGGCGCAAAGAAGGGACAGTAATAAACAATGCGTAAGAATGCTGCTCCGAAGCGTCCTGTAGTCAAGGACCCGGTATACAACTCCGAGCAGGTAACCATGCTCGTCAACAAGATCCTCCAGGACGGCAAGAAGTCCACCGCAGAGCGTATCGTCTATGGCGCTCTCGAGGCTTGCCGCGAGAAGACCGGTACCGATCCGGTTGGCACCCTGGAGAAGGCACTGGGCAATATCCGCCCAGACCTTGAGGTTCGCTCCCGCCGTGTCGGTGGCGCTACCTACCAGGTGCCGGTTGAGGTTCGCCCTGACCGTGCAAACACCCTGGCACTGCGCTGGATGGTGACCTTCACCCGCCAGCGTCGCGAGAACTCCATGATTGAGCGTCTCGCAAACGAGATTCTGGATGCCTCCAACGGCCTCGGCGCTTCCGTTAAGCGTCGTGAGGATACTCACAAGATGGCTGAGGCTAACCGCGCCTTCGCTCACTACCGTTGGTAATTTCAGCACTCATTTCAATGGCCCAAGCAACGAGAAGAAAGTTTCGCGCTGGCTGCCGGCAGGTTTTCTCCGGCGGCGACACAAAACTACATATCTCTTGCTTGGGTCATTTTTTGCCCTAATGGGTGTGATTTCTGGGCGGTATGCCCGCCCGGTCCAGCGGCATCGTGGAGTGTCCAGTACACTGAAGCGATGGAAGTCTAGGGGCATGCGTGCACCTAGGACGGCCAATAGTGGCAAAAATTAAAAGACCTTATCCATGCAGGCGTCATAGCCAGAAACCTGGTCACGGCGTCGACGACTATTAAGTTGGGGTATAAACGTGGCACAAGAAGTGCTTAAGGATCTGAACAAGGTCCGCAACATCGGCATCATGGCCCACATCGATGCTGGTAAGACGACGACCACCGAGCGTATTCTCTTCTACACCGGCATCAACCGTAAGGTGGGCGAGACCCACGACGGTGCGTCCACTACTGACTGGATGGAGCAGGAGAAGGAACGCGGCATCACCATTACCTCCGCTGCCGTGACCTGCTTCTGGAATAACAACCAGATCAACATCATCGACACCCCGGGTCACGTTGACTTCACCGTTGAGGTTGAGCGTTCCCTGCGTGTTCTTGACGGCGCCGTCGCAGTCTTCGACGGTAAGGAAGGCGTTGAGCCGCAGTCCGAGCAGGTGTGGCGTCAGGCTGCTAAGTACGATGTTCCGCGTATCTGCTTCGTTAACAAGATGGACAAGCTGGGCGCTGACTTCTACTTCACCGTTCAGACCATCATTGACCGCTTGGGCGCTAAGCCGCTGGTTATGCAGCTGCCTATCGGCGCTGAGGATGACTTCGACGGCGTTGTCGACCTGCTGAATATGCAGGCAATCACCTGGCGTGGCAAGGTCGAGACCGGCGCTGAGCCTACCTACGAGGAAATCCCAGAGGACCTCAAGGACAAGGCGGAAGAATACCGCGAGAAGCTGGTTGAGACCGTTGCTGAGTCCGACGAAGAGCTCATGGAGAAGTACTTCGGCGGCGAGGAGCTGACCATTGACGAGCTCAAGGCCGGCATCCGTAAGCTCACCATCAACTCCGAGGTCTACCCGGTTTACTGCGGTACCGCCTACCGCAACAAGGGCGTGCAGCCACTGCTTGACGCTGTGGTTGACTTCCTGCCAAGCCCGCTGGACGTCGGCGAGGTTATCGGCCACGAGGTAGGAAACGAGGACAAGGAGCTTACCCGTAAGCCTTCCGTTGAGTCCCCGTTCTCCGCACTGGCATTCAAGATTGCTGCTCACCCATTCTTTGGCCAGCTCACCTTCACCCGCGTCTACTCCGGCCAGGTCACCCCGGGTACCGAGGTTATGAACTCCACCAAGGGCAAGAAGGAGCGCATCGGTAAGCTCTTCCAGATGCACGCCAACAAGGAAAACCCTGTTGAGCAGGCAGACGCCGGTAACATTTATGCTGTTATCGGTCTGAAAGAGACCACCACCGGTGACACCCTGTGTGACAAGGATAACCAGATCATCCTCGAGTCCATGGACTTCCCGGATCCGGTTATCAAGGTTTCCATCGAGCCGAAGACCAAGGCTGACCAGGAGAAGCTGGGTATCGCTATCCAGAAGCTCGCAGCTGAGGACCCAACCTTCACCGTCGAGCTGGATGAGGAGACCGGCCAGACCGTTATCGGCGGCATGGGCGAGCTCCACCTCGACGTTCTCGTTGACCGCATGAAGCGCGAGTTCAAGGTTGAGGCGAACATCGGTAACCCGCAGGTTGCTTACCGTGAGACCATCCGTAAGAAGGTTGAGTCCATGGAGTATACCCACAAGAAGCAGACCGGTGGTTCCGGTCAGTTCGCAAAGGTTATCTGCACCATCGAGCCGTACAACCCGGACCCAGAGACCTTGGAAGAGGGCGAGTCCGCAACTTACGCATTCGAGAATGCCGTCACCGGTGGCCGCGTTCCGAAGGAATACATTCCTTCCGTTGACGCTGGTATCCAGGACGCAATGCAGTACGGCTACCTGGCAGGCTTCCCGATGGTTAACATCAAGGCCACCCTGGAAGACGGCGCTTACCACGACGTCGACTCCTCCGAGATGGCCTTCAAGCTGGCCGGCTCCCAGGTCTTCAAGGAAGCAATGGCCAAGGCAAAGCCTGTTCTGCTGGAGCCGATGATGGCCGTTGAGGTTGTCACCCCTGAGGAGTACATGGGCACCGTTAACGGTGACATCTCCTCCCGTCGTGGCCAGGTCTTCGCTATGGAGGACCGTTCCGGCGCGAAGGTCGTTAAGGCTAAGGTGCCGCTGTCCGAGATGTTCGGTTACATCGGTGACCTGCGTTCTTCCACCGCTGGCCGCGCAAACTTCACCATGGTCTTCGATTCCTATGCAGAGGTTCCATCCTCCGTTGCACAGGAGATCATCGAGGAGCGCACCGGCAGCGCTAACTAAGCAGTAGCCCCGCTCCACACGCGGTTTGTCCGGGCTGGTAATCTTCGCCAGTAGATGCCAGACCCGCCGCGGAGCGGGACAACTGGGCCAGGGTAGCGGCGGGCTGAGTTTGCAGCTTAACCATCTAGGTTGTGAATTGAGCCGGCCGTTACCCTCCCAGGATCCTTTTTAGAAGATTCTTGTCGAGGGAAATGGCCGCGATATTTCGCGGGGTTACCTCCTATAACGGCGGTTTGAAAAAACCGTGGCATAAATCTAGGATCGTGTAACTGGCACGTAAAGAAAGCGTCATTAGCGCTTTGCCCCACATACTGTGGGTCGGGTGCCAATGACAACTGTCAACCACGTGGCTGCGAAGGTCGTAGCCACCATATAGTCCAGGAGGACATACAGTGGCAAAGGAGAAGTTCGAGCGTACGAAGCCGCATGTGAACATCGGCACCATCGGACACGTCGACCACGGCAAGACCACCACCACCGCAGCGATCACCAAGGTTCTGGCTGACCAGTACCCTGAGGAGAACCAGGCATTCGCGTTCGACATGATCGACAAGGCTCCTGAGGAGAAGGAGCGCGGTATTACCATCAACATCTCCCACGTTGAGTACTCCACCCCGAAGCGCCACTACGCACACGTTGACGCTCCGGGCCACGCCGACTACATCAAGAACATGATTACCGGCGCTGCTCAGATGGACGGCGCTATCCTGGTTGTTGCTGCAACCGATGGCCCGATGCCGCAGACCCGCGAGCACGTTCTGCTTGCTCGCCAGGTTGGCGTTCCTTACATCCTCGTTGCACTGAACAAGTGCGACATGGTTGATGATGAGGAAATCATCGAGCTCGTTGAGATGGAGATCCGTGAGCTGCTCGCAGAGCAGGACTACGATGAGGAAGCTCCTATCGTTCACATCTCCGCTCTGAAGGCTCTCGAGGGCGATGACAAGTGGGTACAGTCCGTCGTTGAACTGATGGAAGCCTGCGACAACGCTATCCCGGATCCGGAGCGCGCTACCGACCAGCCGTTCCTGATGCCTATCGAGGACATCTTCACCATTACCGGCCGCGGCACCGTTGTTACCGGCCGTGTTGAGCGTGGCCGTCTGAACGTCAACGAGGACGTGGAGATCATCGGTATCCAGGAGAAGTCCCAGACCACCACCGTTACCGGTATCGAGATGTTCCGCAAGATGATGGACTACACCGAGGCTGGCGACAACTGTGGTCTGCTTCTACGTGGTACCAAGCGTGAGGACGTTGAGCGTGGCCAGGTTGTTATCAAGCCGGGCGCTTACACCCCGCACACCAAGTTCGAGGGTTCCGTCTACGTCCTGAAGAAGGAAGAGGGCGGCCGCCACACCCCGTTCATGAACAACTACCGTCCGCAGTTCTACTTCCGTACCACGGACGTTACCGGTGTTGTTCACCTGCCAGAGGGCACCGAGATGGTTATGCCTGGCGACAACGTTGAGATGTCCGTTGAGCTCATCCAGCCGGTCGCTATGGACGAGGGCCTGCGCTTCGCTATCCGCGAGGGCTCCCGCACCGTCGGCGCTGGCCGCGTTACCAAGGTTATCGACTAGTCGATACCCAGTAACCGCTCAGTAGAGCTATAAAAAATCCGCTTCACTTTCGGTGGGGCGGATTTTTTGATCCTTAACCCACTTTCTCCGCGATGCACGAGCGTCGGCAATAGCCGTTGCTGCCTTGGCCGGGCGGTGCTGGCCTATAAAAGAGGCCTCCCGCTGCATCCTGTTTGATTGATGCTGCGGGAGGCTTCAGCGCATTGCGCTTTTAGGTGTGCAGGGAGTTGCTACTTTTCCCAGCCGATGTCTTCCTTGGGGAGGATGGCGAAGCCGTTGGCACCGTAGTTGGCCAGGCCCTTCTTTACGCCGACCATTTGCGGACCGTTGGCGAAGGGGAGGATACCGTAGTGGCCGAAGGCCTCCGATTCGAGCTCATTGACGCGGTCGATTTGTTCGTCCTGGGAAGGAAGCTTCTGCAGCTCTTCAATCTTCTTATCAAATTCCTTGGTGCCAGTGCTGGACATATTTAGTGTGGAATCGCTGGCGTAGTACTGGCCAAAGTAGGCGACTCCAAATGGATCGAAGGAAGCAATGGCGGACAGGAAGAGGTCGAAGTCTCGCTCAGAGGTTACCTTCGAGAACTCAGCAGAAGGGCGCTCTTCAATCTTGAGGTCAACGCCGACGTCCTTGAGCATCTTTTGAAGTGCGGCGGCAAGGGACTTGGATACCTCATCGTCGCCGATGAGGATATAGCGCAGGGATAGTTTTTCGCCGTCTTTAGCAAAGATTCCGTCATCACCTTGTTGATATCCGGCATCCTCGAGCAGCTTCTTGGATTGCTCGGGGTCGAACTTGATGACGTCCTTGATATTGTCCTTGTAGCCGTCCTGGGTGGAGTAGAGGGTAAGCGAGCCCGGCATCTCTTCTTCATAGCCCAGGCCGTTATAGCGGATCTCGGCCAGCTGATCGCGGTCGATGGCGGAGAAGACGGCGTGGCGCACATCCTCATCCTTGAGCTGTGGCGCCTTGGAATTGAGGGTGAGGATGACATTGGCAGGGCGCAATGCTGCGCGGATATCGATGTCCTCGCCCATTTCACCGGCAATGGTTAGGCTGTTCTTATCGGCCACGCCAGCCGCGTCGATTTCCCCGGCCTGGAAGGCGTTGATGGTGGCCTGGGATTCCATGACGCGGAAGCTTACCTTCTTCATCTTTGGCTTATCGCCCCACCACTTTTCGTTCGGCACGAGGCTAAGGGTGCCACCCTTAAAGTCCACATTGTCCACCTTGAATGGGCCAGCGCCGTACTGCGGGTTCAGTTTGCCCAGGTAGGCCTTGGCAAACTTCTCTGGGCTATCAATAGCGGGGTGGAGCAGTTGATTGAAAAGACCCTGCCACCACGGGTAGGGGCCATCGAAGGTGATGACCACGTCCTTGTCGGTAGCTCCCTTTTCCACGGAGGTGATGCGCTCGTAGCCGTCGGTGGAGTTTACCTGGACGTCCTCGTCCTTGCCGTTGTTAAAACGCCAGGTATTCTCAAAGGCCTTCCAATCGATGGGCGTGCCGTCGTTGAAGGTGGCGTCTTTGTTGATCTTGTAGGTGACGACGGTGTTCTTGCCCTTCTTGTCTTCCTTGGCCTCGTCGATGTAGTCGGGGTTTGGGGTGTAGTTTCCCTCGCCGTCGTAAAGTGCCAGCTGTGGGTTGTACCAACCCCATACCGTGCGGGTATCGGTGACCATATTGGCATGGAAGGTGTTTTGCTGCTCGGTCAGTTCGCCGATGGGGAGGGTGAGTTCACCGTCGTCCTTGAGCTCGTCGCGGGATTTTTCGTTATAGTCGCCGGCTGGATTGACCTCGATGTCGAGGCCGCCTACGGCCTTATTAGAGCCTCCGCCCGAGTTGGCGGCACAGCCGGTGGGCGCGAGGGCTGCGGCGGAAAGGGTGGCTACGGTAGCGATCCGGAAGCGAGTGAACTTGTGCATAATCGGGTTCTCCTTGAGTGAGAGGAAAGTGAAAGTTGTGGAAGCGGGGCAGCCGCCACATCCTTCTAGGTGTGAGGTCAACTATATAGAATGGTTGCTGTGCGGCGGGTCACTTTCGTGAAATTGGGGATGTATCGGCCGGATCGGGGTTGCGTCGCCTGCGGGCGGCCTCCGGATCTGGAATCGGAATAGCTTCCAGTAGCTTCTTGGTGTAATCCGCTTGGGGGTTTTCAAAGACCTCGTCGGTCGGCCCGGATTCCACAAATTGGCCCTTATACATGACAGCCAACCTATCGGAGAGGTGGCGCACCACCGAAAGGTCATGGGCCACGAAAAGGTAGGACAGCCCCAGCCTTCTCTTCAGATCTTCGAGCAAGTTGATGACGCCGGCTTGGATGGAGACGTCGAGCGCGGAGACGGGCTCGTCCAGCACCAAAACCGAGGGATTGGTGGCCAACGCGCGGGCAAGGCCGATGCGCTGGCGCTGTCCGCCGGAGAAGTGGCTAGGAAAGCGGTCAAGCTGGGAGGAATCAAGGCCGACCAGGCCCATGAGCTCATTGATGCGGGCATCCACGTCGCCATCAAAACCGAGGGAATTGAGCGGTTCGGCAATGACCTCGCGAACCGTAAGACGCGGGTTAAGCGAGCTCATCGGGTCCTGGAAGACAATTTGGATGTCCTTGCGGGCCGCGCGGCGCTCGGAGTTGCTCATCCCGGCCGCGTCTTTCCCGTTGAGCACCACCGCGCCATGCTCGGGTTTGAGGTCCATGATTTCCAGCAGGGTGGTGGTCTTACCGCAGCCGGATTCGCCCACGATGGCCATGCATTCACCTTTGCGGATATCGAAGGTGAGACCGTCAACCGCCTTGACCGTTCCTACCCGGCGCTTTACTAATGCGCCCTTGGTGAGCGGGAATTCTTTGCGCAGATCCGTGACTTCTAGGGTGGTGGGGCGTTCATCGCGGGGTATACCAGCCATGACATCATCGGCCAGCTGTGGCGGTTTGAACATGAGATCGCCGCCGATTTTGCGGTCGCGGATTTCGGGTGCGCGCAGGCAGGCGCTCTCGTGGCCCTGGGCATCGTCCAGCGGGCTCAGCGGTGGCTCGCCTTCGGAGCAGGCGGGCTGCGCCACGGGGCAGCGCGGGGCAAATTGGCAGCGCTGCTTGAGATCCACCAGTACTGGCGGGCTGCCCACGATGGGAGTGAGCGGTTCTTCGGCCGACACATCTGGGCGCGGCGTAGAGCCGAGCAGGCCCACGGTATAGGGCATGCGGGGCTGGGAGAAGATGGTATCCACATCGCCGCGCTCCACGGGGCGGCCGGCGTACATGACCATGACATCATCGGCCGTTTCTGCCACCACGCCCATGTCGTGGGTGATCATGATGGTTGCGGCGCCGGTTTCGCGCTGCGCGAGCTTGATGACGTCCAGGATCTGCGCCTGAATGGTCACATCCAACGCGGTCGTGGGCTCATCCGCGATGAGCACGCGCGGATTATTAGCAATCGCGATGGCAATAACGACGCGCTGGCGCATGCCGCCCGAGAACTCGTGTGGGAAGGACTTCAACCGCAGGTGTGGATCGGGGATGCCCACGAGATCGAGCAACTCCGTAGCCTCTTTGAGTGCCTGCTTCTTGCCGACGTCCCTATGGGCCTGAATGGCTTCCACCAACTGCGATCCAATATCGAAAACCGGGGTGAGCGCGGAGAGCGGGTCTTGGAAGATCATTCCAATGCCGTTGCCGCGGATCTCAGACATCTGCTTATCGCTCAGGCCGAGTAGCTCGCGGCCCTCGAATTTCACGGATCCAGTGATCTTTGCGTAGTCCGGCAACAGGCCCATGATGGACATGGAGGTTACTGATTTACCGGATCCGGATTCACCCACGATGCCGAGTGTGCGGCCAGGGTAGAGATCAAAATCTACGCCGCGGACCGCGGAGACGGATCCGGCCTCGGACGGGAAGTTAACGCGCAGGTCTTTAACGGACAAGACAGGCGAGGTCATGCTTTGCCTCCGGAATTCGAGTTGGGGTCGAGCGCATCGCGCAGGCCATCACCGATGAAGGCCATAGACACGGTGAGCAAGGTCAGGGTTGCGGCAGGGAAGTAGAACAGCCACGGGGAGGACTGCACAGCGGCGGTGCCGCCCTGCAGGAGGGTGCCAAGGGAGACGTCGGGAAGCTTGACGCCCAAGCCCAGGAAGGACAGGGCCGTCTCGGAGCCCACGGTGCCCACCACGCCGAAGACGAATTGGATGATAAGAAGCGAGCCAATATTTGGGATGACGTGGCGCACGATGGTCCGCAACTTGGAAACACCCATGTAGCTAGCTGCGCGGACATAGTCTTGCTCGCGCACCGTAAGTGCCAAAGACCAAATCACGCGGGCCTGGTACATCCAGCCAAAGACAATGAGGACTACGATGAGTAGCTTCCAGTCGCCACCAGAATCCGCTACCACCAGCGCAATGAGCAAGAAGGTAGGGATGGACAGCAAAAAGTGGATGACCGCCAGCACCGCCTTTTCGGCTACTCCGCCCCACAGGGCCGCGGCCGATCCGACAAAAGCGGAGATGACCAAGGTGGCCAGTGATACCACGATGGCGATGGTTAGCGACCTCCCTAAGCCGTGAATGGTCTGGGCGTAGAGGTCATTGCCGGTATCATTCGTGCCGAACCAGTGCTCGGGGCTCGGCGGCTCCGACAGGGCGAGGAAGTCCGGTTCGGTGTAGTCCCACTTGGCAAAGAAGCCGCCGAAGAGGGCTGCCAGCATCAAAAAGACCAGGATGATAAGGCCTAGGGTAGCGAGCTTATTGCGGAAGAAGCGGCGCAGGTAGAGCTTGTAACGCGAAGTGCCACGCGGCATCTGCTCTAAGGTGGCTACTTGCTCGGCCTCGGCCGGGGAGAAGGGGTCCCCCGTTGCGACCTCGCTGTGCGCGGTGATTTCCCCGCGCGGTTCCTGCTTGAAATAGTTGCGGTCTTTAGATGGGGTCATTTAACTCACCCTCACTCGTGGATCAAGCGCAACGACGACCACGTCCGCCAATACCGCGGAAATGGCTGTCATGGCGGCGCCAAAGGCGGCGACGGCTGCTGCACCGTTGACGTCGTTCTTGCTAATGGTTTCGATGAAGTACTGGCCCATGCCGTTCCAGCCAAAGATGCGTTCAGTCATCACCGCACCGGTGAAAATACCCGGAATGGAAAAGGCTACCGAGGTAGCTACTGGAATGATGGAGGTGCGCAGCGCGTGCTTGCGAATGGCTTGCTGGCGGGTCAATCCCTTTGCGCGAGCGGTGCGTACATAGTCTGCATCCAAGTTATCCAGCAGCAAGGTGCGCTGGGTCATGTGATAGCTGGCGTAGCTAATGAAAACCAGCGAAATAGTGGGAAGAACCAAGTGCTGCGCGGAGTCCATTAGCTTGGGGAAGAAGCCTTCCACATCCAGCGAGTGGGAGCCGACGACATAGAAAATTTTCTTTCCGGTGAGCTCGTTGATTTTGAGCGCGCCCCACACCACAGCGATAGAAGCGACCACCACGTGGGTATTCATTGCGATGATGGAAATGCCCTGCCAGATGCGGTCGCCGGTCTTGTACTGGCGCGAAGCAGTATAAACACCCACGGCCACGCCGATGAGGATGGACAAAATAGTAGAAAGCAAGAGCAGCTGCGCGGAGACCCAGATGCGGTAGCTAATTTCTGAGTTCACCACCTCGCCCACTGGAGATTGGCCCCAGTCCCATTTGGTGAGGATATTGGTCAGCCACGTCCACCAGCGTTGCACTAGCGGGGTATCGGGGCTGAGGTTATAGGGCTCAAGAAGGTTATTGATTTCCTCCGCCGAAAGCGGCGGGCGGCGGCCGATGTAATTGGACCGTGGGTCCAGGAAGTTGGCCGCCAAGAGATAGGCGAGGTTGGTAGCCAAAAAGATCATGAGTAACCAGCCCAAGGTCTTTTTGATCAGATATTTAGTCATAGAGATTCTCCGTGCGTGGTTAAGCAGGAAACGGGATGTAAATGTGGTTCCAACGAGCAAATCGTTGTATGTGACCAATTTAATAAGCTGTTGCGCGGGGCACAATCGAATTAGCCCCGTGATATAAATCCCCTTTAACGTGATAGGTATTGGCGGAGGTGGCGAGGTGGGAAAATAGTGCAATAAAGCGCCGATGAACAGGGGATATGGCGTTCGCGATTGTTGAACACTTATAGTATTTATTTAATTGAATGAAATTAACTCGGGGGTGAATATCTTCGCCCGCGCCCCGACCGCTTGCCTGTCGCCGGCGCTGGGTAGTCTTGGCGGATATGGATGACCCCACCCGCATCGATCCCACTCTTGAGTCCCTCCGTCGCGCCTGGGAAGGCCAACCCGACCTCAGCCTCGCCACCTTCTTTGCCATGCTGGCTAATCGGGGCATCGGTTGGGGTGCGAGCGATGCGGAGCTGGTAGCGGAGTTGCAGCGACAAGCGGCCGTGCATCCACCGCTTCTGCCCTTGGATAACGGACGCATTGCGGAAGGGGAGTGGCTGGTGCTTGCCGACGCCCCCACTAACCGCATTACCGCCACCCCCACCCACGTCATCGTGCGCCGTCCACAAGCTCAACCCGTGGTATGGGCATATGATTCCATTCGCCCAACCGGGCCCGGCCGGCCTTTTACCATTCGTGATACAGAAGGCTTCGAGCACCGCTTTGGCGTGGTTACCAGCCTCATGCGGTTGAGCACTACGTGCCCAGACCTCAAGGGCCTGAAGCGACAGGAGTTAGGCGATTTCGTCTTTGTTCTTCGCTTCTCCGGGGCCATTGGCGTTCTTGACCATGGGTTACACCTATTTGCCAAGGAAAATCGCCGCGTTACTCGCCAGGATTATTCTTGGCAGCGAATAGAAAAATGCCGCCCCGGAGAGGAACTGGAAGTGATCCTCGGGGGCGGCGAATCGGCCCGTTTGGGGGCCATTGAAGAGGTCCTAGTGGCAGAGACCCCGAACCCGCTATTCGGATAGGTCCTTCAGAGGCCCAACCTTGCTGAATTGCAGTTTATAAATGGTGTCCAAATCCGCGTCCGGGAAAGCCGCGCGGAAATCGCGTTCATTGGTCTCCACGGCGCCAGTAAGGCGCTCCACCGGGGTATCCGGATTGGCCGTGACCGTGTACTGCAGGGTAGGGCGGGCACGGTCATAAGCCACGAGCCGCTCCACGTGCTCGACGCCCTTAATTCCATCCAGATCCTGGGCCACAGCACCGGCAATAGCGTTCATCGACGTCGTGATAGATCCCTTGTCATTAGACGATGCAGACTCCACGTTATTAAAGCGACGGTGGCGCAGGTTAGCTACCACGAGCCACAGGCCTACGATAAGCAGTAGTGCGGAACCACCGGCCAGCGCCCAGACCCACCAGTCATTGTCCGCCAACGTCTTCCACGCATCGTGGTCCACCCACAGGGCTAAGTACTTGGCAAACTCCACATTGAAGTGGATAAGGATGGGCCACACGCCCAAAGCGATGAGGATTATTCCCAGCAGGCCGAGCAGGATACGGTCAAAAGTAGCAAGTTTTCTAGACATTGTTATCCAACTCCGGAATCTTTTCTACAGCTACGGTGACCTGTGGCGGATTCTTTAAGTGCGCCAGGCACTGCGTAACCGCGGTCTCTACTCGGCCCTGCAGCTCGGCATCGTCGGTATCACCATTGACGGTGACCTTAGCGGTCTTTTTATCCGCTGAGGTCTGTGCGGAGGCAACGCCCGGCACGCGGCGAGCAGTCGCCGAAGATAGGCGAGCGATATCTACCGGCCGCATCCACATGGACGCGGTATCGGAAGCCAGCTGCAGGTGCGTTGTGCGGCGCGTCTTTAGCGTTGCAAATAGGAAGATAAGGCCGACGATGATGGATGCGACACCGGCCCAAATCATCCAGGTCTGCAGCTGTTCAGTGGCGATGAGGTTAAGTACTGGCTGTACCCACGATTGGGCATCGGAACCAGAACCTACAAGCCACGTCTCGCGCACGCCGACGATGCCCGCGGCGATCAGAAGCAGCCCTAGAATCACAGCCCACGATCGCGCCGCTGGAGACGCCTTCGGCTGCTGCCCAAAGTGTTCAGGCATGTGCTGTTCAGCCATGGTTGCCTCCTTGTGGGCGGTAGGGGTTTATGGAAATGGCGCGCAACGGCTCCGGCCGTGGCACATCCACGTGCAGTGGGCGAGGGTTGGCCGGGGTGACCTCAATACGTTTGAGTGCTTGTGGTCGAGGGGCTTGTACCTTTCGCGCAGGAACGGACTTAGGGGTCTGCACGCGGCGCGGTGTCCACTCGTGGCGGATCTCGATATCACGCAGCGGCTGCGGCCGAGGAGCTGATACCTGTACTTTTCGCGACAGCGGGCGAACCTGTCCGCTGGGGACCAGCTTGGCTGGGCGCGGTGCCGCCACGCTGTGAACGTGTACCGGCTTAGGCTCTTTGAGAGGCCGCAGCGCATGTTCACCTGGGGAAGAGATTTCGCGCAGGTGGTGGTCAGGGAGATCAGCAGAGACACTGCGTACCTCAGCCTCGCGCGGAGTGTTTACGGACCGCACCGCGATGTCGGAGTCCGGGGCAGTGACGCTGCGCACCGGTGTTTTCTGCGGTGTGGCAATGCTGCGTACGTTGACCGACTCGGCAGTGACCGGCTGCCAGACCGGCGAGGGCGTGATGTGCGGCGCGACGGCAGCAGCAACCTGGCGCTGCTCCACTTCTGCCGCTGTTACCCGATTGCCCGGAACGGAACCGCCAACGGTGACATTAACGCGTGTAGTGGAATAACCGGTATGTGCCGCGATGGCTTCTGAAATGGCGGCGCGGGTATGCTCCGCCACCGTAGTAACCGGCGAGGGCCACACTACGCCGATAGTGGCGTTGACGGCCGCTACCTCGCGCTCCGAGTCCATTTGGACCGAGACCCGTGGAAAACCGCGGCCGCCGATGCCCGCTAGCTTGGCCTCTATGGCCTTGGTGCCGGGGACGCTAGCGATCGCGGCGGTAACGATGCGTTCCATGGTCCGCAGCGAGATACGCGTGTGGCCCTGAGTGGAACTATCTGTCATTAACCTTGGCCTTTCTCCTTACCGATGAGGCCATTCCACACCGAGGTGAGATCGATACGGCCATCAAAGTGTGCTCCCACGATTCCGCCAATGGCAGCAAGGAGTACGGCGAGCAGGGTCGGACCCCAACCTAGGTGCAAAAAGAAGGCAAGAATAAGGCCGGAAATGATGCCCAAAGTGGTGTAATTTTTCATATCTATTCCTTCGATGGAGCAGCGGATAAGCCATCCACGGCGTCAGAAAACTCAACGTCAATGCGCTGCAGTTCGGGACATGCCCCTCGTGCGGCGGACCGGATGTCTTCTGCCAAGGCATAAAGGTCCGGCGCCGCGCTGATATCGACGCGGATGTTGATCTGCAGGTGGCGATCGTCGCGCGGATTGGGTCGCCGCATACCGACGATGCGCTCGCCTGGGAGGTACAAACTCACCGAACTGAACGAACCGCCGTCGAGTGCAGCGACGCCGCGGACCTTCGTGACGGCCTGTGCAATAGCGTGGGCGTGGCTTACCTCGAGCTCGAAATGTGCTCGGGGCTCAGGCATTGGGCTTAGGCCTGACCCTGGTTCAAAGCAGCCTGGTCTTCAGACTCGGACTCATCTTTCGGCAGCTTGACATCGTGAACAACAACGTTGACGCGCTCGACACTCAGGCCAGTCATGCGCTCTACAGCATTCATGATGTTGCGGCGGATAGCCTCAGCGAGCTCGTGGATGGCCACGCCGTACTCAGCCGTAATTGCAATCTCGATGCGGGCGGAGCCTTCTGCTACCTCTACGTCTACGCCCTGGCGGACGTCCTCGGAAGCACCGAAAGACTCGCGAATATTGCCGATCATGCGGGCGCCGCCGCCACCCAGGGAATCCACGCCGGAAACCTCGCGGGCTGCGATGCCGGCAATCTTGGAGACCACGACATCATCGATGGTGGTGGTGCCGTACTGGGTTTCCAGGTTGTTATTGACCTCGCGCTCCTCGGAAGCGGGAACCTGGTTGTCAGAGTTTTGTGCAGGGGTCTTGTTTTCAGACATGGGCGAGTGAGCCTTTCTTTATTGGGTAATGCATGAACGCGATATTCAACTATCTAGGCAGGACAAAGAGTCCACAGCCATTGCCTCCGAGTTTAGATACTTCTCAGCCGAGTGTGGGGTGCGAGGCAACAAAATTTTCCAAAACGTGATTTTTGGCACGGTTTAATACGCGGCTTGAAAAACCGCAGCCCAACATGCTTAAATACAAAGGTTGCTTTAACAGGGCAGCGAGAACCGAGATGTGGTGCGAGCGACGGACGTCGTCAAGCGCAGTCTCGGGGAGACGCTGAGCTGGTAAAGCGAACATGACACCTTCGTTGTCGCCATGTTTCAGGGGAACTTGAAACATTGACTGGAAGGTCATCCGATCGGGCTAGGTCCGCGTTAGAGCAGTGACACCCCGAGAAGATGGACCGGAGAAGGGGCATGGCAAATAAACAGCGGCAGTAGACGAATTGGACACTCTCCACGTGTAATGCGTGAAAACCGTCCTCTTCACAATACTTTGACCACGGGTCTTGTACCCCGTCGAGAGCACTGCGTTCTGGCGCTTGCCATGTACCGCAACTCTTGGTCGTCATGACAGTCAGACCACTGGCGTTGTGTCAGGCCCCCAAGCCCGGACAACGTTATAGAGAAATCGAGAAGCAATTTCCCACCGCTTCACGCCCCGGAAACGCCGGGAATGTGAAAGTGGGGAAGCGAGGAAGAGGATAAGCGTGGCGGGACAAAAAATCCGCATTCGGCTGAAGGCCTATGACCACGAGGCTATCGACGCTTCTGCAAAGAAGATCGTCGAGACCGTTACCCGTACCGGTGCTCGTGTAGTCGGCCCAGTGCCGCTCCCAACCGAGAAGAACGTATACGCAGTTATTCGTTCTCCGCACAAGTACAAGGACTCTCGCGAGCACTTCGAGATGCGCACTCACAAGCGCCTGATCGACATTCTCGACCCAACCCCGAAGACCGTTGATGCTCTTATGCGCATCGATCTTCCGGCAAGCGTCGACGTGAACATCCAGTAAGCGACTTTGGTGGAGAACAAATAATGAGTGAAAACGAGATCAAGGGCATTCTGGGCAAGAAGCTCGGCATGACCCAGGTCTTCGACGAGGACAACCGCGTTGTACCGGTTACCGTCGTCGAGGCAGGGCCATGCGTTGTCACCCAGATTCGCACCCCCGAAACCGATGGCTACAGCGCCATCCAGATCGCCTTTGGCGAAATCGACCCACGCAAGGCAAATAAGCCGGTTGGTGGTCACTTCAAGAAGGCTGGCGTAACCCCACGCCGTCACGTTGCGGAAATCCGCATGGACGACACCTCTGCTTATGAGGTTGGCCAAGAGGTCAAGGTTGACATCTTCGAGGGCATCACCTTCGTTGACGTCACCGGCAAGACCAAGGGCCACGGCTACGCTGGTGCCATGAAGCGCCACGGCTTCGCAGGCCAGGGCGCAGCTCACGGTAACCAGGCCGCTCACCGCCGCGTTGGTGGCATCGGCGGCGCTGCTACCCCGGGCCGCGTCTTCAAGGGCAAGCGCATGGCTGGCCGTATGGGCCAGGACCGCGTGACCACCCAGAACCTGAAGATTCAGAAAATCGATGCCGAGTCCAACCTGCTGCTCATCAAGGGTGCTATCCCTGGTGCGCGCGGCGGCCTCGTCACCGTTAAGACCGCAGTGAAGGGCGGTGCACACGCATGAGCAACCTCAAGCTAGACGTCCACACTTCCGAGGGTAAGACCAACGGCTCTGTAGACCTGCCTGCTGAAATCTTTGACACCGAGGCATCCATTGCTCTGATGCACCAGGTTGTTAACGCTCAGCTTGCTGCTGCACGCCAGGGCACCCACGCAACCAAGACCCGCGGCGATGTCCGCGGTGGTGGTCGCAAGCCTTTCCGTCAGAAGGGCACCGGCCGTGCACGCCAGGGCTCAATCCGCGCACCGCATTACACCGGTGGCGGCACCGTCCATGGCCCACAGCCGCGCGACTACGCACAGCGCACCCCTAAGAAGATGATCAAGGCTGCTCTCTTCGGTGCACTGTCTGACCGTGCTCGCAACGAGCGCATCCACGTCATCGAAGAGCTCGTACCGGGCCAGAAGCCGTCCACCAAGTCGGCTAAGGCCTTCCTCGAGTCCCTGACCGAGCGCAAGAACGTGCTCCTGGTCATCGGCCGCGAGGACATCAACGCTCGTCGTAGCGCTAATAACCTGCCTAACGTTCAGATCCTGGACGCTGGCCAGCTCAACACCTACGACGTTCTCTACTCCGATGACGTTGTGTTCTCCGTTGAGGCGCTACACACCTTCATCAACCGCGCAACCGGCGCGGATAAGGAGGAGAACTAATGGCTAAGATTTCTAACCCACGCGATATCATCATCGCCCCGGTTGTATCCGAGAAGTCCTACGGTCTGATGGAGCAGAACGTGTACACGTTCTACGTCTCCACGGACTCCAATAAGTCCCAGATTAAAGATGCCGTAGAGCAGATCTTTGACGTCAAGGTCGACTCCGTGAACACCGTGAACCGTGCAGGCAAGCGTAAGCGCACCCGCACCGGTTACGGCCAGCGTAAGTCCACCAAGCGTGCATATGTGACGCTCCGTGAAGGCAGCGACTCCATCGACGTCTTCGGCGGCGGCGCTTAAGCGTCACCGGAGAGCCGAAAGGAAAAGGAAGAATTATGGCTATTCGTAAGTACAAGCCGACAACTCCGGGTCGCCGCGCATCCTCCGTTTCTGAGTTTGACGAGATCACTCGTTCTACTCCGGAGAAGTCCCTGCTGCGCCCGCTGAGCAAGACTGGTGGCCGTAACAACTACGGCCGCATCACCACCCGCCATATCGGCGGTGGCCACAAGCGCCGTTACCGTCTGATCGACTTCCGTCGTAACGACAAGGACGGCATCCCGGCAAAGGTCGCTCACATCGAGTACGACCCGAACCGCACCGCAAACATTGCACTGCTTCACTACGTTGATGGCGAAAAGCGCTACATCATCGCCCCTAAGGGTCTGAAGCAGGGCACCATCGTAGAGTCCGGCCCGAATGCAGATATCAAGGTTGGCAACAACCTGCCTCTGCGTAATATCCCGACCGGTTCTACCATCCACGCTGTTGAGCTCAAGCCGGGTGCTGGCGCTAAGCTGGCTCGCTCCGCTGGTGCTTCCATTCAGCTGCTGGGTAAGGAAGGCAAGTACGCAGTTCTGCGTATGCCGTCTTCCGAAATCCGCCGTGTGGATATCCGCTGCCGCGCCACCGTTGGTGAGGTTGGCAATGCCGAGCAGATGAACATCCGCTGGGGCAAGGCCGGCCGTATGCGTTGGAAGGGCGTTCGCCCGACCGTCCGCGGTGTCGTAATGAACCCGGTTGACCACCCACACGGTGGTGGTGAGGGTAAGACCTCGGGTGGTCGCCACCCTGTGTCCCCATGGGGCCACAAGGAGGGTCGCACCCGCAACCCGAACCGTTACTCCAACAACATGATCGTGCGCCGTCGTCGCCCGAACAAGAAGCGCTAAGAGGAGGTAAACAATGCCACGCAGCCTTAAGAAGGGCCCGTTCGTCGATGAGCACCTCCTCAACAAGGTGGATGCTCAGAACGATGCAGGCACCAAGCAGGTCATCAAGACCTGGTCTCGCCGCTCGACCATTCTCCCCGATTTCATCGGTCACACCTTCGCCGTCCACGACGGCCGCAAGCACGTGCCGGTTTTCATCGAGGACTCCATGGTCGGCCACAAGCTGGGCGAGTTTGCACCAACCAAGACCTTTAAGGGTCACGTCAAGGATGACAAGAAGGGACGTCGATAAGCGATGAGTGAGACCATCACCTCCGCATCCGCCACGGCCCGCTACGTCCGCGTCACCCCGATGAAGGCACGTCGCGTGCTCGATCTGGTCCGCGGCAAGTCCGTAAGCGAAGCCCTGGCTATCCTGAAGTACGCACCGCAGGGTGCTTCCAAGCCAGTTGCTAAGGTCGTTGCTTCTGCAGCCGCTAACGCTGAGAACAACTTCGGCCTCGACCCACGTACCCTGGTCATCTCCGAGGCTTATGCCAACGAGGGTCCGACCATGCGTCGTTTCCAGCCGCGTGCACAGGGTCGTGCATTCATGATTCGTAAGCGCACCAGCCACATCACCGTGGTGGTCGAAAGCCAGCAGGAAGGGGCCAAGTAATGGGCCAGAAGATCCATCCTCACGGCCTACGTTTGGGCATCACTTCCGACTGGAAGACCCACTGGTTCGCCGATAAGGACTACGCGAACTACGTAGCCGAAGACATCAAGATTCGTAACTACCTCAACAAGGGCCTCGAGCGCGCCGGCATTGCCGACGTCGTTATCGAGCGCACCCGCGACCGCGTCCGCGTCGACATTCACACCGCCCGCCCGGGCATCGTGATTGGCCGCCGCGGTGCTGAGGCTGACCGTATCCGCCGCGAGCTGGAAAAGCTCACCGGCAAGATGGTTGCCCTCAACATCCTCGAGGTCAAGCAGGTAGACGCAAACGCAACCCTGGTTGCTCACTCCATCGCGGAGCAGCTGGTTAACCGCGTCGCATTCCGTCGTGCAATGCGCAAGGCTATCCAGTCCGCTATGCGCCAGCCACAGGTCAAGGGCATCAAGATTCTGCTGTCCGGCCGCCTGGGTGGTGCTGAAATGTCCCGCGTTGAGCGCTACCACGAGGGTCGCGTTCCGCTGCACACTCTTCGCGCCGAAATCGATTACGGCACCGCAGAGGCCCACACCACCTTCGGCCGCATTGGCATCAAGGTGTGGATCTATAAGGGTGACGTCGTCGGTGGCGTACGCGAGTCCGAACTGAACGCTCCGGCACAGGGCCGTGGCCGTGACCGCAATGGTCGCTCCCGCCGCGGTGGCCAGCGCCGCCAGCGTGCACAGCAGAAGCAGGAGGGCTAATCCATGCTGATTCCTAAGCGTGTTAAGTACCGCCGTCAGCACCGCCCGAACCGTCGCGGCGTGTCCAAGGGCGGTAACCGCATCAACTTCGGCGATTACGCTATCCAGGCTCTCGAGCCGGCGTACATCACCAACCGTCAGATTGAGGCCGCACGTATTGCCATCAACCGCCACGTCAAGCGTGGTGGCAAGGTGTGGATCAACATCTTCCCGGACCGTCCGTTGACCCAGAAGCCGCTCGGCGTTCGTATGGGTTCCGGTAAGGGCCCGGTTGAGAAGTGGGTGGCTAACGTTAAGCCGGGCCGCGTACTTTTCGAGATGAGCTATCCGAACGATGCCGTTGCAATTGAGGCTCTGCGCCGCGCTGGCCAGAAGCTTCCTTGCAAGGTCCGTATCATCAAGAAGGAGGACCAGTTCTAATGGCAACCGGTACCCCCGCCCACGAGTTCCGTGAGCTCGACAATGCTGAGCTGCAGTCCCGCCTGAAGGATGCGAAGGAAGAACTGTTCAACCTTCGCTTCCAGAAGGCCACCGGCCAGCTGACCAACAACCGCCGCATCGGCACGGTTAAGCGCGACATTGCCCGCATCTACACCGTTCTGCGCGAGCGCGAGCTGGGCCTGTCCGTTGCTCCGGGAGCTGAGGCTTAATCATGAGTGAGGCTAACGTGACTGATTCCAAGAAGGCACCTACTCCGAAGAAGGAGAAGGTCAAGGGCGCTCCTAAGGTTCGCACCGGCTATGTAGTATCCGACAAGATGAACAAGACCATCGTTGTCGAGCTGGAAGACCGCAAGCAGCACGCCCTGTACGGCAAGATCATGCGTTCTAACAAGAAGGTTAAGGCGCACGACGAGGAAGAAACCGCAGGCATCGGCGATCTCGTACGCATCGCTGAGACCCGCCCGCTGTCCAAGGACAAGCACTTCCGTCTCGTTGAGATCATCGAGAAGGCTAAGTAAAAACTAGCCAGCGCAGCCCCTGCTCCGAATCTAATGGTTCGGGGTAGGGGCCTTCGCCGTTTTCGGGCTTAGCTACGGTCGGGCCCTTCCATAAAACCAGTAGGGAACCCACGTGACGTCGGTGGTATCCAGGCCCCACTCATTCACCGCGAGGCCTCGTACGCTCTTTGCTAGCTCCCCCTCGCCGGAAGCCCACACGTACCCTGGCCCCGGCGCACGGGCATAGTCCGCTCTTAGAGCGGCTACGACAGCATCCGCCTCCTGACGCGGTTGGGTATGAATGATGCGCAGGCTGCGGACGCTCGTCTCCCACCGAGTTGCAAGGCCCGGCTCTACCTCGTCCTCGCTGGTTACCACGGCCATAACGTCGGTGGCTCGAAGCATCGCCGGGTTATGGTTTTCTTGGTAGGCCAAGATGTGCCGCAGGGCGGGCAGGGCGGATGCATCGGCGACTAGAAGTTGTGCCGACTCGGTTGGTCGCCACAAGTCGTTGCACGTAAAGAATCCCGCCGTATCGCCGGCTCGTGCGCGGCGAATCCACCGCGAGCCAGGTCCGGAATCGCCGTGGGTGACCACGTCGACATCGACTGTGGCCTCTTCTGAATGGAGCGCGCGGATGGTATACCAGCGCAGGTCCGGCCGCCTCTCCTCGCAAATCGCGCTTACCGCCGAGCGGAGGTTTATGCCGTCGACGGGGAAGGGCCTAAATTCCTGTCCGGCTTGTGGCATGACGAGTCCAAAGAATTCATCGGGTCCGGAGAGGATGTATGTCCGGAATGCCTCGGCATAAAACGTCAGGCGGTGCAGGCGCGGCCGGATCCGTTTATTAGCGGTCAGAATAACGGGGATGAGTTCGTGTTGACGCATCGTGGCGGATTGTGGGGAAGAGTTCATGCGTCTAATATACTCATAATAAACTAAGGCTTGCCTAAATTACTCTTTGCGGTATAGGCTAAGCAAAGTTATTTTCCTCCTTCTTGAAAGGGCTAGCCTGGTGAAGATTTTCGGCCGTCGTAGTTTGGGTGCAGTAGCAGTGCTTTCTGCCGGAGCCGTAGCCTTAGGAGGCTGCTCCCGCGGTGAAGGCGATGAAACGGCTAAGGCTACTGACGCTTCCAGCGAGCAGCGGGTGGCTAGCCTGGGCCTGGGTGACGCCGATACGCTGCTTGCCCTGGGGATCACTCCCGTGGCGGTGGCACCGTGGGGTGCTGAGGGCGATGGCGATCCCTCCGGCGTCGGCCCCTGGGCAGAGAAGCTTTTGGGCGATGCAAAGCCTGAGGTGATTTATAACACCGCAACCGGATTCACCGCGGATACCTTTGAGCAGATCACCGCGGCAGATCCCACCCAGATCATTGCGGTGAACCAGGCCGTGGATGCGCATACGAAGGAATCCCTGGAAGACATCGCGCCTACCACCGTCAAGCCAGATGGCTATGAAGACTGGCAGGTGCCCTGGGAAAAGCAGGTAGAAACCATTGCAGACGCGGTGGGTAAGGAAGACGAAGGCGATAAGCTTATCGATGACACCGAAAAGGCCTTCGAGGAATTCCGCCGCGAGCACACGGAATTGCAGGATAAATCTGCGGCCATCGTCATGCCTTATGACGGCAAAATCGGCCTCTACACCGAGGAGGACGGGCGCGGACAATTCATCGAGGATCTTGGCATGGAGATCCCCGATGCCTTGCAGGGCGATGGCAGCAGCTTCTTCGTTGACATTGCCCCAGAAAATTACGCAAAACTTAACCAGGTTGATTACCTCT
This sequence comes from Corynebacterium sp. KPL4072, assembly GCF_037908395.1. Taxonomy (NCBI): domain Bacteria; kingdom Bacillati; phylum Actinomycetota; class Actinomycetes; order Mycobacteriales; family Corynebacteriaceae; genus Corynebacterium; species Corynebacterium sp. KPL4072. Next base: position 190,027 of record NZ_JBBMGE010000003.1, on the reverse strand, counting down.
TTGTCCTGGACTACAACGGTTCCTCCGAAGCCTTGAAGAAGGATAAGACCTTCCAAGGCCTCGACGTTGTCAAGGATGGTCGCGTGCGCTACCTGGATACGGATACCGGTAATGCCATGAGTATGCCGAACCCGGTGACCATCCCCTGGGCAGTAGATAAGTTTGAAGAGAAGCTGTAATTGTCAGCAACCACGAAAGTCGGCCAAAAAATCCAGACGGATAACACCGCAGATAGTCCTACCGCCACCGGCGCCGCCGCACCGGTAATGACGCGGGCACAGAGTCACAAGCTGCTCCTTGTTGCCCTCATCCTCGCCAGTCTGGTGTTGGCGGTGGCGTCCTTGACGCTAGGATCCCGCTCGATTCCGCCCGGGGAGGTCATCGCCGCCCTGCACGGAGCAGGGGAGCAGGATATCCACGATATCGTGTGGAACCTGCGCATGCCGCGCACCTTCCTGGCTTATTTCGCCGGCGCGGCCCTTGCTGTGGCCGGTGTACTGGCGCAATCGTGGACCAGAAACCCGCTGGCGGATCCAGGGTTTATTGGCGTTACCGCGGGTGCGTCATTCTTTGTTGCCATAGGCACGGCCATCGGCATTGCTACCTCCACCGGTATGCGGACTACCCTCGCGCTCGCTGGCGCGGGTATTACCACGCTGCTGGTCTTAGCCGTATCGCGGCGGTTTCAGGATCCTCTGACGCTCGTTCTGGTAGGTGCCGGCGTCTCCGCCGCCTTGGGATCGGGCGCGATGATCATCGGCCTTTATTCCACGGACGTCCTCGATAGCATGCGGCGGTGGACCATCGGATCCACCTTTGGCCGCGGCCCAGAAGACGTCGCGATCGCGGGCATAGGGCTTGTTATCGGCCTAGCGTGCGCGGCGATGGCAGCCAGACCCCTCGACCTTTTGGCTATGGGGGAGGAGTCCTCCCTCGCCTTGGGCGGGTCCCCCACCACCGCGCGGGTGGGCGCGGCGCTCAGCGTCGTGGTGCTGGCCGGCAGTGCAACGGCGGCAACGGGGCCCATTGCCTTCGTCGGCTTTGCCATTCCTCACATCGTGCGGCGGGTGGTGGGCCCTAGCGTTGCTACCATGCTTTTGCCCTCCGCGCTTTTAGGCGGTTGTGCCGTGCTTGCCGCCGATATCATCGGCCGCCTCATTGTGGGTAACTCGGAGCTGGAGATGTCCATCGTCCTCGCGGTAGTGGGCGCACCCTTCCTCATTTGGGGTGCCCACCGAGGAATGGGCAGAACGTGGGGGTAAAACGCATGACCACGATCAGCACAATTTTAACAGCGCAGCAACGCCGTCGGCACGCGCGCGTGCTCGCTTCCACGTTGGCATTTATCCTTATCGCCCTTATCGCGTACTTAGTATTGTTGGGGCAAGGTTCCGTGGAACTGAGCCCACGGCAAGTCATCGATGTCCTCACCGGCGGCGGCAGCGAGAGCCACATCAGGGTGGTGTGGGACTTGCGCCTGCCGGTTGCTATCGCCACCGTCATCGTGGGCACCGCCCTCGGTCTGGCCGGTTCTTGGACGCAAACCATGGCCCGCAACCCGCTCGCCTCGCCGGATATTTTAGGCGTTACCGGCGGGGCATCGGTGCTGGTGGTCCTGGGCACCGTGCATTCGCGCCCCAGTTTCGCTGAGGGCATCCCGGAGTTTTGGTGGCGGGCATGCTTGGCGACGATCGGCGCCCTCCTCGTTGTCCTCCTCCTCGCCACCCTTGGTGGCATCGGTACGAGCAACCGCATCGTCATCGTCGGTATTGCCTTATCGCTGCTGTTTCAGGCCATCGTGGCGTATTTGATGCGCAGCGCCCAGGTCCTGCGCGCTGCGGAGGCGCAAACGTGGCTTGCGGGATCGACTGGATTTGTGCGCATGGAGGTCATCCTCCCCCTGTTGGCGGCATTAGCGCCGTTTCTCGCTATAGGCATCTGGTGCGCGCGGGAATTGCCGTTGCTTGCCCATGATGATTCCTCCGCAACCACCCTGGGCGTGAATATCTCCCGCCAGCGCTCTCTTCTGCTTATCGCGGCAACCGGTATCAGCGCCGTGGTGGTCTCGGTGGTGGGACCCATTGGGTTTATCGCGCTGCTAGCGCCGCACCTGGCGCGGATGGTGGCGCGCACCCCCACGCCATCGCCGCTGGCATCGGCAGCCGCGGGCGCGGCGTTGCTTACCGTGTGCGCCGTCATCGCTGGCGCTATCCCGGTAAACGCGCCGGTGGGTGCGGTTTCCTCGGTCATCGGCGGCTGCGCCTTGGTGATAGTGGTGTGGAATGCGGCCGGGCGCAGCTAAACGTTGCGCCGCGGCACAGCGGGGGAAACGGACAAACACAGCGCCGGATGGTGCTAGATAGTCGTACGTGGATGAAGGAAAAGATATGACGAATAATCGGCCTAATCAGCCTAAACAGCCCACGAGCGCGAAGCCTCGGTGCAGTCTCCACGCCACCGGCATTCATGCGGGATATAAGGATGGCGAGGACATCCTTGCCGGCGTCGATCTGCACGCCCGTGCCGGCGAAGTCACCACGCTCATTGGGCCCAATGGCTGTGGCAAGTCCACGCTGCTGAAAACTCTCTCGAAAATCCTGGCCCCGCGGCAGGGCAGCGTCATGGTCGGGGAAGCTGACCTACATGCGCTGTCCGCGAAGGATGCCGCGCAGCAGGTGGCGCTGCTGCCGCAGCACCCCGTGGCCCCCGATGGGCTACGGGTAGGCGAGTTGGTCGCGCGCGGGCGTCATCCCTATCAGGGGAGGATGCGCGGCCTTTCCGCTACGGATCTGGAGACTATCGCGCAGGCCTGCGAGGCTACCGACATTGTGGACTTCCTCGATCGTGATATCGCTTCGCTATCGGGTGGGCAGCGCCAACGCGTCTGGCTGGCGTTGGCACTGGCACAAGATACGCCTGTGCTGCTTCTCGACGAACCCACGACCTTTCTCGACCCCGCCCATGCCATGCGCATGCTGGAGTTGGCTCGCGCACAGGCGCAGGTGGGAAAAACAGTGGTTGTAGTCCTGCACGATCTCATGCTGGCCGGCCACTATTCTGATTCCATGGTGGTGATGAAAGCCGGCAAAATTATCGCTCGCGGGGCGCCGAAACAAGCGCTATCCCCGAAGGTATTGGAGCAGGCCTATGGCATCGAGGCTGAAGCCTGGGAGGATCCGCTCGGCGATGCTCCCATCATTGTTCCCCGCCGCGTCGTAGCGGCGCATTAGTGGAAACCTGCCAATTGTGGCTGTTGCCCAGTCGCTCTAGTTGACCTTTCTTTGTATATCTAGAAAGGAAATTGCCACTACAAAAAGATTGAGCACGCTTCCCGCGCCGAGCAAAAAGGTACCGATTCGATAGGAACCTGTGCCCACGGCCGCCATATTGCCGTAGATATAGACCCAGATGCCCCAGCCGATGAGCAGAACGAGGCCGGCAAGACCAGAGAGCAGGCGGAGGCTACGAGGGGAGGTAGGGGCGAAGAATTTATAGGCGGCGTCGACAAGCACGCAAGCCGCTAGCCCCAGACTCAGCCCGCCGGTCAACCAAACAGGAAGTAGAGCGGAGGTGCCAAAGACTACGGGCAGGATAAACGCGAGAAACGCGAGGATAAAGAGCGCGGAGTGCAGCCACAGGGTGCGCTTGGTGTAGGTCATAGCGCTGACTCTACTTCCTCACGCCGTGGTGGGTTAGCACCTTTGCGTGAAACGGTGATCCCTGCGGCGGCCGCGGCGAAGGACAGGATTTCCTTCCACTCCGCAGCTCCTAGTTCAGACAAAGCGGTGGCGTCGAGCCCGCGCTCATCAATCTGGGTCAACAATGCGGCCATGATGGTATCGCCGGCGCCAATGGTGTCGGCGACGGTGACCTTTGCGGCCGGCACCTGTAGTGCGGTGTCACCGGCCTGAACGCTAAGGCCCTCCCCGCCGCGGGTAATTACGACGACGGGGACTTGGGAAATGAGGTCGGTGCCGAGGAATTCCACCTCCTCGTCGGAAAGCTTGAGCACAGTGACGTGGGGGAGCAGGTCCGCTAGGAATTCTCGGTGCTCCTGGGTGGCGTAGAACGGGCGGATATTCGGATCGAGGGCGACCAAGGTACCTTGTGCGGCAAAATCCTTCAATAGTTGCGCATAGCGGGAGGCGCCAGGTTCAAGGGCAAGGGAGACCGTGCCAAAGCACGCGATATCGGCCGGAACCAAGTGTGGCTCAACCAAGCGGTCGGCGGTGCCCTCGATATAGAAGTTATAGGAAGCGGAGCCGTCCTCATGGATGGTCGTGACGGCTAGCGTGGTGGGCTCATCGCCACGCTGCAGGTGGGTGGTGGTCACGCCTTCTGACTTAAGGCGGCCAACGAGTTCCTGGCCAAAACCATCGGTAGAAAGGCGGGACTGGAACTCTACGTCCGCCCCCAGTCTCGCGGCTGCGATGGCCACGTTAAATGGCCCGCCGCCCAGCGCCGGGGTGTGGTCGTTCAAGCTGCCAGGGGCTACTGGAACGAGGTCCACGAGCCCTTCACCGCACACATGAATAGTCATATTTTCATAGTATCGGTGATATGAACTACCGGCCCAATTTTCACCTTGCCCCACCACAAGGCCGCCTCAATGATCCCAATGGTGTCTTTGTAGACGGTGATACCTTGCATGTTTACTACCAGCATGACCCTGCCTTCCCGCGCCAGCCCAAGCGCACCGGCTGGGGCCATGCGACCACACGTGTTTCCGCGCCCACGCCATGGCAACACCACCCGGATGCCTTATACCCGGATCTGCCCTATGACAAGGATGGATGCTATTCGGGCGGCGCGGTGGTCGATGGCACCGATGTCTGGCTGTTTTATACAGGCAACCTGAAACAAGACGGCCGCCGCATTCCCTCGCAGAACCGCGTGCGCGCCCTCGACCCTTCGGGCCCTGAAGGCGGCATCTATCTCCGCGATGAGAATAACCCCCTCATCCCGGACTCCCCGGAGGGTTATACGGGCCACTTCCGTGACCCACAGATCACCCGCGACGGTGACGGTTGGCGGATGGTCATCGGCGCCCAAACCGAAGATGAACGCGGCACCATTGTTCTCTACCGCTCCCAGGACTTAGCGCAGTGGGACTTTCAGGGCGAGATTGTTTTGGATGATCCTTCCCAGCTGCCGGGCGGATATATGTGGGAGTGTCCTAATCTCCTCACGCTAGGGGACAAGCAGGTACTCATCTTTTGCCCGCAAGCAGAAACGGACCGCTGCGGCTATGTCGTGGGCACGCTCGAAGGGTTGGATTTTCACATTGAGCGCGGCTTTACACTCTTGGATCACGGCACCCAGTTTTATGCGCCGCAGGCTACCGAGGACGGCATCCTGCTGGGGTGGATGGGCATGCCCGCCCAGGATGACACTCCGACGCAAGGCTGGGTGCACACCTTGACCCTGCCACGCCGCATCTGGCTTGAGGGTGACTACTTGCACCAAGAGCCGCTGTGGTCTGCCTTGCCGGAGACCCACGGGCGCGAAGGCTTTGGCTCCACCATCGATATCAAGGGCGAAGGTTCCTTTGCTCTTATCGACGCCGCCGGGGATGAAGCTTTCCGTGTCACCCAACGCGACGGGACCATTTCCTTTAATGGCGGAGAACCCATCGACTGCCCGGATGGTGAGATGCGCTTGATTGCGGATGGCTGCGCCGTTGAGGTCTATGCCGGGGGTGGTCGGATTGCTGCTTCGTTCGCGGTGTTTGGCGAGTCACCGTGGCAGGGGTGGGAACCGCGCGGGTAGGTGTACCTATCACCGGTGAAGTTGCCAACACTCCGCCCGAATGTGTGGACTTAGACCCGAATTCCAGCTGTAATGGACATAAGTAGTCACGTCCGGTATCAGGATGTGATTCATTACACTGAAGGGCTCTTCTATGGACCACAAGGAAGTAGCCGCCCGCACGCTTAAGGCGCTCGGCGGCGAAAACAACATCATCGCACTCGCGCACTGCGCCACGCGCCTGCGCATGGTGCTGCAAGATTCGGACAAGGTGGATACCGCCGCGCTGGATAATGACCCCGATCTCAAGGGCACCTTTGAGGCTGGCGGTATGTTCCAGGTCATCGTCGGCCCTGGTGACGTCAATATCGTCTTCCAGGAAATGACCAACCTGATTTCCAAGGACGTGGCCGTATCCACCGACCGTCTAAAAAACATCGCTGCTGAATCCGGCAACTGGTTTAGCCGGGCCGTCAAAGTCTTGGCGGATATCTTCGTGCCGCTCATCCCCATCCTATTGGGCGGCGGTTTGCTCATGGCTCTCAATAACGTCTTGACGGCCGAAGGCCTGTTTGGCGATAAATCCGTCATCGAGATGTTCCCGGCGTGGGAAGGCTTTGCTGGGCTAGTTAATTTGCTCGCCGCCGCGCCGTTCGCCTTCCTGCCCATCCTCGTCGGCTTTACCGCGACGAAGCGCTTTGGTGGCAACGAGTTCCTTGGCGCCGGTATGGCTATGGCGATGGTCATGCCGGATTTGGTCAGCGGTTACAACGTGGCTGAAGCGATTGAAAGCGGCGAGATGTCCTATTGGAATATCTTTGGCTTCGACGTCGCCCAGGCCGGCTACCAAGGTTCCATCCTTCCTATCTTGGTGATTTCGTGGATCCTCGCCACCTTGGAGAAATTCCTGCACAAGCACCTCAAGGGCACGGTGGACTTCATGCTTACCCCGCTGCTCACGCTGCTCATTACCGGTTTCTTAACCTTTATGGGCTTGGGGCCCATCCTGCGCACGGCCGGCGACTGGCTTGGCATGGGACTAGCTAACCTCTATGACTTTGCCGGTCCAGTGGCCGGTTTCCTCTTCGGCCTTGTCTATTCGCCGATTGTGATTACCGGCTTGCATCAATCTTTCCCGCCGATTGAGACGATGTTGTGGAACGAGGGCGGTTCCTTTATCTTCCCGATTGCCTCCATGGCCAATATCGCCCAAGGTGGTGTCGCGCTCGCCGTATACTTCCTGGCCCGCTCCGAAAAGCTCAAGGGGCTGGCCGGTGCCTCCGGCATTTCCGCCCTGTTCGGTATTACTGAGCCCGCTATCTTCGGCGTAAACCTTCGCTTGCGCTGGCCGTTCTATATCGGCATGGCGGCGTCCGCCGTTTCCTCTGCCTTCATCGCCATCTTTGGCGTGCTTGCCGATGCCCTCGGCGCCGCCGGCTTCATCGGTTTCGTCTCCGTCCCCCGCTTCGTGCCGACCTTCCTCCTGTGTGGTGTCATCTCCTTCGTGATTGCCTTTGTGGGCGCGTACCTCTACGGCCGCGTGCTCATTCGGAAGAATGGCTCCATCGACCCGGACGAGGTCAATCCTCCCGCAGCCGAGGCACAGGCTGCCGCTGCCACCCCAGCTGCGGTAGCTGCCGACGATGCCTGCACCATCTTCTCCCCACTGGAGGGCACCGCCGTGCCACTGTCTCAGGTCAGCGATCCTATGTTTGCCGGTGGCAAGCTGGGCCAAGGTGTGGCAATCGAGCCCACCGTGGGCAAGCTGGTTGCGCCTGCCGACGGCAAAATCACCGTTACTTTCCCCTCCCACCATGCCTATGCCATTCGTGCCAAGGACTCAGTGGTGGGCAATATCGATATCCTCATGCATATCGGATTCGATACGGTAAACCTCAAGGGTGAGCACTTCACCTCCCACGTCACCAAGGGCGATGAGGTCAAGCGGGGCGATATCCTCGCCGAATTCGATATCGACGCTATCAAGGCCGCCGGCCTTCCCGTGACCACTCCGGTGGTTGTCTCGAATTCGAAGAAGACCGGCCCGGTCATCCCTACCGAGGCCTTCCGCCCCGGCGAACTTATTGGCTCCGGTACCGATATCTTCACCGTGGATCCCAAGCTCGAGCCAGCATCCACACCAACCACTGGCCATGCAGCTACACCTGCATCCACTGAGGAGCCTTCCAGTACAACCAGCTAGCTCTAAAGAACAAAGGCCGAACTGAGAGATACTTCTTCCCAGTTCGGCCTTTAGTGTATTAGAAACAACTGTGCTCCCATGGCCAAAAGCTCATTTGGAGCCCAAGCGAATTGCGATGCACCAGGGAGTCCACAGCAAAAAGCTGCGCCGGCCGGACCGAAGCCCGACCGACGCAGCAAGTCTCAATTCAGTTTCCTATCTAGTAGGGAGGCTCTTGCTTAAGCGAAGAACTTGCGGCGTGCGGTGAAAGCGCCAGCAGCAACCATTGCAGCTACGGCCAGAGCAGCCAGAGCCTGTGCAACGGAGTTGGAGCCGGTCTCAGCGGACATGTCACGTGCGGAGTCTGCAGATTCGCCAGTTGCCGGGGCAGATAGTGCGGAAGGAACCTCAGCCAGGGCAGCGTCGCCCTTAGCGAGCTGACCGACCTGGGCGATAACTTCGTCCTTGTTAGCGTTCAGCATCTGCTCGGAAGCAGCCTTTTCCTCAGCGGTCGGTTCCTGGTTCTTGCGTGCCTCGTCCTTGACGTAGGTCTTGCCGTCCTGGGAAAGGTACCAGGTGATGCCACCGATGATCAGTGCAGCTGGCAGTGCCAACCAAGCCAGCTTATTCTTGTCGAATTCAGGCTTCGAATCCTCAGACAGGAACGCCTCAGCGTAAGAATTGCGCATCTCGTCGGTGATCTCTTCATTCACCAGAGCTGGGTCGTTGACGTAAACCTTCGGATCCTTCAGGCTCTGGTACCACTCGTTGCCCTCGGCGTCCTTCTTCGTAGCTGGAGCAGGGATACCTTCTTTGTTGGAGCTCTCGGAGTCAGTACCCTCGGCGTCGGCTGCGCCTTCAGTGTCAGTCTCGTTTCCAGGGGTCTCAGGATCAGCGCTTTCACCATCCTTTGACTGCTGACGCTCCCAGATGGCGCGAGCTTGATCCTCAGTGAGGGTAGGTACGGTGTCCTCGCCGGCTGGGTTCTCAAAGCGGTTGCGTGGTGCGTAGCTGCCGTCGGGCTGCTTGTCGTAGGTAATGCCATTGGTCTCGATGGAAGCCGGTAGTGGCATCTGAGCCTGGGCAATAGCTGCGCCGCCAAAGGCGAGTGCGCCGGTCAGTACAGCAGCAGTCAGGGTCTGTGGCAAACGCTTCATGTGTTTCTCCTTCGGGAAATATGGGAAAGAGCAAAGAAACGTCTTTCGCGGGCAAATACCAGTAGTCACAGAATTTGCAGTTGTTGCATGAAAATCAGAAGTTAACTGTAATTCTCATGCGTTACAGCAGTGAAAGATCAAACCATTAGAATGGCTGCGCGATGGACTTTGCACTGAGCGTTGTTAAAGTGTGGTTCATATGTGCAGATTGTGGCGATGATTTTGGAGCCTATGCGTGTCGTAGTATTCGAAATAAGAGGCCGAGGGGTAAGCGGGTGTACTGACGGAAATATATGTGGAGGTAGGGGGCGTCGGTAATCACTAAGCGGCGTTTTGGTATGGGCGCTGGCGTGTGGTTGAATGTATAGGTTGCAAAAGCTGGTCGGCCCGTAGTGGTGCGTTTCCGAACCGCCGGTCCGAGACCCTTCGGCACAGTCCGTTGTCAAGGCTTGAGCATCGCAAGTTTGTAGACCGCGTGCGGCAAGGACGGAAATCTTACCGCACATCAATCCAGGTCAGGAGACCCATAGTGATTCAGCAAGAATCGCGTCTGCGCGTCGCCGACAACTCTGGTGCACGTGAACTGCTGTGCATCCGCGTTCTCGGCGGCTCTGTCCGACGCTCCGCTGGCATCGGCGACGTCATCGTCGCGACTGTCAAGGACGCTGTCCCAGGTGGCAACGTCAAGGAAGGCGACGTAGTTAAGGCAGTTATCGTCCGTGCGAAGAAGGAAACCCGTCGTCCAGACGGCTCCTACATTCGCTTTGACGAGAACGCTGCAGTTGTTCTCAAGGGCGATAGCGAGCCTCGTGGTACCCGTATCTTCGGACCGGTTGCTCGCGAACTTCGTGACAAGCGTTTCATGAAGATCGTTTCTCTCGCACCGGAGGTGATCTAGTCTTATGAAGATCCATAAGGGAGATATGGTGATCGTCATTTCGGGCCCAGATAAGGGCGCGAAGGGCAAGGTCATCGAGGCATACCCAAAGCGTGACAAGGTCCTCGTAGAGGGCGTTAACCGCATCAAGAAGCACGTCGCAAACTCTGCTGCCGAGCGTGGCGCCGAGTCCGGCGGAATCGTTACCCAGGAAGCACCGATCCACGTGTCCAACGTTGCGATCGTTGACTCCGAAGGCAACCCGACCCGCGTGGGCTACCGTTTCGACGAGAACGGCAAGAAGGTCCGTATCGCGCGTAGCAACGGGAAGGACATCTAAAAATGAGCGAGAACTACACCCCGCGTCTGAAGACTCGCTACCGCGAGGAAATCCGCAAGACCCTGAATGACGAGTTCAAGTACGACAACGTCATGCAGATCCCTGGTGTCACCAAGGTTGTCGTCAACATGGGTGTTGGCGAAGCCGCACGTGACTCCAAGGTCATCAACGGCGCACTCGAGGATCTGACCGCTATTACCGGTCAGAAGCCGCAGCTGCGTCGCGCTAAGAAGTCCATCGCGAACTTCAAGCTTCGTGAGGGCATGCCCATTGGCGCACGCGTTACCCTGCGCGGCGACCGCATGTGGGAGTTCCTAGACCGCCTGCTGACCATCGCGCTGCCACGTATTCGTGACTTCCGCGGTCTGTCTGATCAGCAGTTCGACGGCCACGGCAACTACACCTTCGGCCTGTCCGAGCAGTCCATGTTCTACGAGATCGACATCGACAAGATCGACCGCCCTCGTGGTATGGACATCACCGTCGTTACCACCGCTACTAACGACGACGAGGGCCGCAAGCTCCTGCGCGAGCTCGGCTTCCCGTTCAAGTAAATAGCGCTTGAGGCATTCCCCCGGCACTCCGAAAGGAGGCCGGGGGAATTTTTTGGTTTTAGTGCCGTCGGTGAAGCCACGCAGCCGCGCCTACAAGGAAGATAGTGGCGCACACGATGGCAATGATGGGAGACATACTTTGGCCGAGGGAATTGCCCAACGGCGTGGTTTCGCCCAAGCACCAGGGAAAAAGGAGCGCCAGCAACGACAGGGGGAGCGCAATTCCCGCAGATGCCTTCGAGTCCAGTGCGCTACGCAGCGTTAATGCGACGCCAACCGCAGCGAGACAGAAAAGGATCGTGGATGCTGAATGAATAGGTACTACCCCAATGAATAATCCGAATCCGAACACAGCGGTCCACGCTGCGGTAGCTGCACCCAACAAGGCAGTTTTCTCCTTGCGTAGCGAACGGGCCGTGCTCGTGGCCTCGTATTTCTCATCCCATGAACTATTCAGCAACGCCAGTATGGAGCCTGCGACGAGCAGTGGCAGCAGATTGAAAACGAATACGGGACGGTTCAGTGGCGCTCCGAAGAGCTGTGGAACGGCCAAGTTATCCAGGAACTGCGCTACCACGCCAAGGCTGAGGATTAAAAAGAACTCCGGCCAACGGCGAAGTCTCAGGTAGGGACTCATTGTGCAACCCCCAGCGGTGGTAGCTCGGAGCTGCACGTCTGCATGGTGTGAATAAAGGGAGCCAGAGCCACGGCTTGCTCTGCGGGCGAACGGTGAGAAAGCTCGTTTTCAATCCAGGCGCGCGCAGGAGTAGTTGAACTTTGTGCGCTGAGGGTAGTAAACCTGTCGTCCTCCGCTCTGAACGCATACGTGGCCCAGTCCGAAAGTACCTGGTGTGCGTTGCGAGAGGCAGAAGTTTCTTCGCAGGGGGCGCTGAGCGCGCAGCGCCGCAGCTTGAGCCTCATAAACCCGCGTGTACAGGGCCGCTGGGCTGGCCACTGTGTGGGACAACTCCGTGCCGTGATCGGAGCCGGGTTGACCGTATGTGCCGGTGAGGGGAGGAAGGCCGGCGTCGACAAGCATCTGCGTGAATTCCTGCCAGTGCGCGTCTGCGGCTACGACGAGTTCGTGATCTTCTGGCCAACTGCAGTATCGCTGTTTGTTCGCATCCCGGGTGCAGCTTGCCGACGCCTCCGTGGTGTCCCGTGCCCGCGTACCTTGGGGCCCCACTGCGGCGGAGCCAACAGCGGCGATGGTGATGATGGCGAGGAGAGTCAGCGCGGTGTAACGCGGGGCAGGGTGGTGGCGTGTCAGTGCGGCAAGGACACAGGCGCTTAAGGCCGCTACCATGACGGCAGAAATTGCGACCGAAGCCACCCGTCGCTGCCGTGCTATCAGCTCGTACCCATTGCCGGGGAAGAAAAGAAAGCGTAGGGAAGCCGGCGTGGAATCCGCACACGCCGATACCACGCACAAAGCTAGCGTGAGCAGTGCTGCGAGTAACGCGGCGAGAAGCCGGCGCCGGACAAAGACACCCAAACCCGCACCGAGAACCGCACACAACACAACCCACACAAGGCTGCTAATGATGACGAGGAACCATGGCGAGCTGCCCACGGGTGCGGTATAGACAAACCCTGCCAGGATCATGAAGTCGATAAGAATGCTGGCCAGTCCCCATGCCAGCGCCAGGCCGACGAGAAGTACTGCTGTGCGGGCGCGCGAGGTGGATGTGGAGCGTAGAAACGTGGCGTCCTGGCTTCCTGCGTCCCATGCAGCAATACTTTCGAGAAGTACGCCCGTAGCCGCGGCGACAACCGCGCAGATTGCGGTGGCCTCTGGCCAGGAACCGGCGACGTTACTGCCCCGCGCAGAGGCAAAACTCAGCAGTGCGGTGAAGAGTACAACAGGAATGAAGCGAACGTGTCTCACAAAGCAGCCCCTCCCCGTGCCCCGTCGGTAGCTTGTTCGGTGACGGCGCAGAATCCTTGTTCTACGGAGCCGTACCTTTCGATGAAATCTGCAACAGAAGAATCGACTGCGATGCACCTACGATGAAGAATGAGCGTGCGATCGGCGGAGTCCATATCAGCCGCGACGTGCGTAGACATGAGGACAGTGGTGCCGTTCGAGGCCATGTCACGCAGTGCGCGGATGAGTGAGGATCGTTGGTGTGGGTCGAGACCTGCGGTGGGTTCGTCGAGAAGCAGTACATCTGGCTCGTGGACAATGGCCCGCCGCGACCATGGCGCGGCGCTGCATTCCACCGGACATCGCGCGCAGGCGGGTAGTGCTGTGGTCCTCCAAGCCAATTATCCGCAAGGCATTTACCGCGTGCTGGCGTGCTGTCGCGCGGTCTAGTCCGCGCAGCCAGCCAACGTCTGCTACGAAATCCACTGCGCGTTGCGCCGGATCAAACACACTGCGTTGCGGAACCCAGCCGACACGTTGCCGCCACGAGTCGGAACGGCGGACGTCTTCACCGCCCACGAAGATGGTTCCTGTTGGCGGGCGTAGCTCACCGGCGATGAGCTGCATGAGCGTGCTTTTCCCGCGCCATTTGCGCCGAGAAGGACGGTGAGCCCTGGGGCGAGGTCGAAGGATATATCGCGAACAACCTTAGTGCGGGCGGAGTAGCCGTAGCTGAGGTGCTGGACAGACAGGAAGGGTGTCATTCCCGCCAGTTTTTCTTAAGTGAAAAGTGATTGCAATTGGTTGCTGAAGATCAGGGATTCACCTGCGGTGCGTGCGGCGGAGTACGATACAAAGGTCTCTGAAATCTGAACCGTACGAGGTACTTGATGTCCTTGAATGATGCTGCCGCAGCAGCCGTGACGAAGAAGGTCACGCTCCTAGAGCAATCTTTCTCCCGCTTTGCTGTCCGTTCTACTTTGGCCGGCGTGTACCTGGCGATCGGTACGGCATTTGCTGCGGTGATGGGTATGGGCGTCGAGAAGCATGTGGAAGGCCTCGGTTCTCTGGTCTTTGCCTGCCTGTTCGGTTTGGGCCTTTTTGCCATCGTCATTCTGGGCGCGGACCTAGCCACCGGCAACATGATGTACATGGTCTACGGCGCCGTGAAGAAGCAGGTGGGCTGGGGAAAGGCGCTGTGGCTCCTCGCAGTCACCACGCTATTCAACCTAGTTGGCGCCGTGCTTTTCGCCGCAGCCATGGGTATGTCCGCCAAGCTCGGCGGCATCGACCCAAATCACCTTATCGTCGACCTCGCGATGGGCAAGCTCCTCAAAGGACCAGGCGGCATGTTCGTGGAGGCCATACTGGCCAACTTCGTGGTCAACATGGCGATTATCGGCGCTATCTTTGCCAAAGACATTGCCTCCAAGTTCTTCGTCATCGTGCCGATCATCGCCTGCTTCGTGGGCTTGGGCCTCGAGCACGTCATCGCCAATTTCTGCCTGATGACCCTGACCTTCTTCTGCGCCAGCCCGCTACCGGAAGGTTTTACCCTTTGGGTGGTGTTGGCCAATTGGTCCATCGTGTGGGTAGGAAACCTCATCGGTGGTGGCTTCCTAATTGGTGGCGTGTACGCCTGGCTTAACTCTGGCCCGGAAGCGTATCGCGACTAAGCTGCGGCGTAGTACGCGAGAAGGCCAACCCCGCACGAGCGGGGTTGGCCTTTACTTATCGCGCCGTCGATTCTGGAGAATGCAACGGGTTGTCCATGTCCCCGGCGTAGATGAGCGAGGACTCCTGGTCGCCCAAGTTCACCATCGATAACGGGTTGCGTAACTGCAAGCGGTTGAGGCACGAGTGCTTGAACTGCGGCGCGAGCACCGGAAGTTTCTCCAGCGTGCCGGGGAAGCGGCGTTCGTAATCCAGTACGACTTCACGGCAGGTGAGCCAAAATTCGGTCTCAGTGAGCAATCCCTCCCGGTCGAAGAGCGCGGCGAGGTGGCGCAGCACGCCGTCGAGGACGTCGGTGTGGATAGATAGCGCGCGCTGGGCACCGGTGAAGTCGCCGTGATCGACCTGCAGGCGCTCTAGTCCCGCAGGCATGTCCACGCGGGCGTCAACGACCGCGGCCTCTTCCCCCAGGTCCTTGAAAAACGCGCCGACGGGCGCGCCGTTGTCGAGCTCGAGGATGACATTCTCGCTGTGCGGCATGAACACGATTCCGTACTGGGCGAGCGCGTGGAGGACTGGGACAAGGTACACGTCGAGCAGCTGACGCAGCCATTCTTGCGGCGGTAGACTCGATTGCGCGATCCACTCGGCGGCGAGTGACTCTCCTGCCGGGTCGACGTAGAGGCAGCCCGCCAGGGTCACGGCCACGCTCGTGGCGGATAGCTGCGGCACGGGCGAGTCGCGCCACAGCGCGGAGAGCATTTTCTCTCGCCCGCTTGTTGAGTCCGCGGGCAGCGGGTGGCGGTGGTAGGTGTCGCCGCGGTAGCCTACGGCGACGATTTCTTTGAGCAGACGCACGTTGCAGGCCCGGAATTCCGGATCGACATTGAGCTGTTGGGCTAACCAATCGTTGATGGCGGGCGTGGTTTCCATATACGCCGGCGAGAGCCCGCGGACGAACCCCATGTTGCGAATGCCCACGGCAGTCTTGACATAGGGCAGCGCCGGGCGCGAGTGGTTGAAGAACGTCCGCAGCGACTGCTGGGGGCGAAATAGGTCGCTGCTGGTGCCGATGTACACCAGATCCCGGGAAATGAGCTGGGCGAAAAAGATCGTGGAGATGCAGTTGTCCCACTGCCACGGGTGCAGCGGCAGCGGCACATAGTCATCCGGGTCGCAGCCCAATTCTGCGAGCGCCTGCTCATAGCGCGGCTCGAGGTCTCCGAGCTGTTCGGCGAAGAACCCGGCTAGGTCCGCGACGTCTTCTGATGCCGCCACCACGCAGTGCTCCCGCTTGGCGGCGAGCCACACGATGTGTACGTCGGCTCCCGCCTCCGGCGCGTAGGCGCGTAGCTCGGTAAGGCTCATCCCGCCGCGCCCCGAATTCGCGAGGAACCCGGGGTGCCCCTCATACATTGCTGACTCAGCGGAGACGAGATAGTCCGCCTGGGCATTCGCGCGCTCCTGGGCGCTGGCGGCGAGCTGCGGTGCGCGCAAGCTTTGCGCGGCGGGGCGAGTCGCGAGGGCGCGGGCACGGCCGGCGAGGGTCGCCTGAATTTCTTCGATGTAGGTGTGCAGGAACCCCGTTTCTATGCCCAGCTGTTCTGCGGCCCCGGCGATGAGCTCGGCCAGGTGCAGCGGGGCGGCATCGGCAGCTTCGATGCTTTCGGGGACGACTTCGAGATGCTCCAGCCCGTACTGGTGGGCCGAAAAGCTCAGCTCCCGCGGCCCCAAGTGGACCGACCATCGTTCTGAGTCCGGGTGAAAGCTCGGCGTCAGCAGTCTTTCATGGCTAAATTCGCGGATGGCCTTGGCGATGAGCTGGCGCTCAGCGGTCTCGGCCGCGCACAGCGCATTCGCCACCGGCGACAGCGAGGCGCGCGCGGCAGCCGCTGAGGAATAGAAGTCTGAGGCAGTACAACGCTGCACCCGTGCCGTCTTCGTGTGCCCGCCTTGAAGCAGGCGGACCTCGTTAAGTCCCGGCACATCAAGGAAGCCGGCCTCGGCGTTCTTGCGGTGAATTGCGCCATTGGCTACGTCGGGCTCCACGAGGAGTTCGCGGAAACCCCGGCAGTCGATGAGCCAGCGGATGACCGCGGCGAAAAGGCTGCTGGTTAGCCCAGAAACGTGGGCACCGGCCGGCGGGGCGACGAGGAAGTGCAGTCCGCGTATTGGCTCTTCCAGCGTCAACTCCCTGACACCAGCAGCCTCCGAGCTAGCAGCCCCGGCCAACACCGAGTCCAGAACCACGCGGCGCGGGTCGTAGTCCTCGACGATGCCCATCGGTCTGCGCGGGGCGGCAGGGTACGGGCGCAGCTCGAGGATCCAGGCTTCTTCGTGCGGGGAGGCGCGGAGCCGGTCGTATTCGACGGCGACGTCGTTGACGCTGGCCTGTTGCATGCCCCAGAACGCGCAGTGAGGATCGGTGAGCCACCCGTGAACGAGCTCGGTGTCGCCGGGGGTGAGCGGGCGAAGGCGCACCGTGCCGTGGGGAGTGAAGATTTCGTCACGTTCGGTATTGAGCATTACTGACCCCCGAAGGTCTGGAAGGCGACGGAACGCTCGATGGGATAGTACTCGCGGCCGGTGATGGCCTTGAGAATAATGGAGTTCCTCCACGGTCCCATCCCGAGATCCGGCGCGATGAGCGAATGAAGGTGTTCCTCGGCGTTTTGGACGAAGAGCGACTGGGCGGCGTCGATGGCGAACTCGGGATCGATGGCCAGGCGCCCGGCCGTGTCGAACTGGACTTCTTCGCGTGCGGTCTCCAGGAAGCTGGGGAAGAGCGGGGCCTTGTAGCCGGTGGCGAGCACCAGCGCGTTTGTCGCGTGCGTGCGGGTTTCGCCGGTCTCGCCGTGGGTCAACGTCAGCTGGAACGGGGCGGACGCGTCTGCGTCGCATAGCGCCGCGCTCCAGCCGGCTAGGAGCGTCGAGGCGAATGGGCGCGGCAGGCCCTTCGTGATGGACAACCGGTAGTAGGTGTCGTAGATGTGATTGACGAGCTGGCCGGAGATTCCCTTGTAAAGATTGCGCTGCTCGCGGTTGAGCCGGTCGCGCGTCGCGGCGTCCAGGCTGCGGAAGAACTGCGCGTACTCGGGGCTAGTCATCTCGAGGGTGAGCTTGGTGTATTCCATGGGGAAGAAGCGCCCCGAGCGGGTGACCCAGTCCAGCCGCGTGCCTTGGTACGCGGCAGGTTCCATGAGATTGGCGTAAATCTCGGCCGCGGACTGCCCCGACCCGATGATGGTGACGGACTCCTGGGCGAGCAACTCCTCCTTGTGCTCAAGATAGTCCGCCGAGTGTACGGCGAGCCCGGCTTCCGGCGCAGCCCGCAGCTCGGCGGGAATAAACGGTATGGTGCCCACTCCGACCACGACGTTGCGGCTGAGCACCGTGCAGGTGTCCCGTGGCCCGTTGACGGTGACCTCCCACAGATCGTCGACGCGGCGCACCGACGTCACCGTGGAGTTCCACTCGAGCGTGCTCAGCTGCTGGGAGACCCAGGTGCAGTAATCGGAGTATTCCTCGCGCAGCGGGTTGAAATCCTCCTTGATGTAGAACTGGTGGATGCGCCCTTGCTGCTTGCAGTAGTTGAGGAAACTGTACGGGCTCGTGGGGTCGGCGAGGGTGACCAGATCGGCCATGAACGGAACCTGGATCGTCGTCCCAGGAATCATCATCCCGGGGTGCCAGCAAAATTCCGCGCGCGAATCGAAGAACGCCGCGCGCAGCGCGCCGCCGTCAACCAGCGGCTGGCTCAGCGCCGCCAGGCCCAGGTTGAACGGCCCGATCCCGATGCCCACCAGGTCATAGGGCTTAATGCTAGATTCGGCATCAGCGGCGGCGGTAGTGCGGGCGGTGGTGGAAGAAGACATTACAAACTCCTGTTTTAAGTTTCTGTGGGTCGTGGTCTAGCGCGCGGGTTGTATCGCGAGAGCGCTGGGGCTCGGTTGAGCGTTGGCTTGGTCGACGGCGTCCATCTCGCGCTCGATGAGCCCGAGGATCGCGTCGATATCTGTGCCACGCAGCTGCGGATCGAGAATGGTGAACTTCCAGCACGGCGCGCCCTCGAAGGTGGTGGTCGCGACAATCACGTCGCCCCGCTCGAGCAAGCGCTGGCGGACGATGTGGACGAGGCTGGCGGGGGCATCGGCAGGCGTAAACAGCACTGTGGAAAGCTCCGGTGTGGCGCGCAGTGCAAAGCGTGGATGGGCGTCGACGCGCCGGGCGGCATCGCGGGCCGCGGCGCAGCAGGCGTCGAAGGCCTCCCCGAGGGCGTCGGCGCCGTGGGTGCGCAGCGTCATCCAGAGCTTGAGCGCGTCGAAGCGACGCGTGGTTTGGAGCGAGAAGTCTGCGAGATTGTGGTCGGTGGCGTCTTCGGGGTTGAGGTAGTCCGCGTGCCACGACACGAGGGCGCAGTCGGCGGGATCGCGCAAAAGAATCGCGCTGCAGGCCACCGGCTGGAAGTAGCCCTTGTGGAAGTCGACGGTGACGCTATCGGCCGCGTCCATGCCGCGCAAACGGTGCCGTTGCGTGGGTGAGAGCAGCAGGATGCCCCCGTACGCGGCGTCGACATGCAAGTGCACCCCTGCGTGGCGGCAGACCTTGGCGATGCTCTCTAGCGGATCGATGGTGCCGCGGTCGGTTGCCCCAGCGGTGGCCACGACGGCCATCGGCGTGTAGCCGTCCGCCACGTCGGCCGCGATGCGCCGGGCGAGATCAGCCGCGTCGAGTCGGTGTTCGGCATCCGATTCGATAGTGATGACGGCGGTGTCCGCGAGCCCAAGGAGGTGGGCGGCGCGCAACACGGAGTAGTGGGCGTGGCTGCTGGTGTAGAGGCGCAACTGGGAAAGTCCCTGCACGCCTTGGGCGCCCAGCGCCTTTTCGCGCGCAATGTAGAGCGCCTGCAGATTGGATTGCGTACCACCGGAGGTAAAGACCCCGCGGGTGCGGGAATGCGGGTCTTCCGGCCAGCGCAGCTTGCGCGCGAAGAACTCGAGGAGGTGGCCTTCGATTGCGGCGGCGCTCGAGGCCTGATCCCAGCTTTCGACCGCGGTGTTAACTGTGGTGGCGAGCAGATCCGCGCCCACGGCGGTGGCGGTGATCGGACAGTTGAGGTGGGCGATGTAGCGCGGGTGGTGGTACCACACGGCGTGGTCGAGCCAGAGTTCGCAAAGCTCAGCCAACGCGGCGTCGAATGTACCAATTGGGTGCTCGAGGTCAACGCGTGTGACGGCCGCTGCTGTCTCATGGGCGTTGCGACCGGAGCGTGGCGCGTCGCCCTCGGCGAGATACTGCGTGAGGGTGTGCTGGCTGTGGTGGATGATTGTGTTTAATGCAGTCGGATCGGCTCTTACGAAGGAATCGACGAAAGGGGCCGGTCTCTCGTGACGAATTTTGTGCATGTTAGGATACCCTAACATAGAGTAGGCTACGGTAAAAGTGTTTAATGGAAAGTGGTGCTGCGCGCGGGCACGCTGCGGTGATCCGTGGTCACGGCGGGATGTATTTGCTGCACCGGCTCGGGGAAGGGTGCGAAAGCACTGGTCTGATGCGCAGTGCGCGGGGGCGACGGCTGAGGTCTCGGGCATAGCAGGAGCGGCACAGGGGCGAGTAGAAGGAATGGGCGTGCGGTGCATTTCTATGGGTTGGTTGCGGGCGCAGGACGTGGCGAGGGTGGGATGTGGAAAAGCGTCTTTCACTTCGGACAAGGCCGAGGCGGGTTAAATCAATTCTTGTAGACCTTTTGTGTGGCGGTGGCCATACAACAAACCGTGTGGCCGCGAGCCAGAAGGCCCAGGCTAAAAACATGAAGACAGCATTGCTTGTAGGTGGCGGCCTGATCGGTTTCTCGTTTGCCCAGCGCTTCGTCGGCGCGGGGTGGCAGGTGCGCATGACAGACGTGCGCGCAGAACTCGCGGACGCGGTGGCGCAGGAGTTCGGGGACAAGGTTCGGTTCTCGACAAACCTGGAGGATCTCACGGACAGCGTCGATTTCGTCCAGGAAGCAGGGCTGGAGTCGCTGGAGTTCAAGCACAAGATCTTCGCACGGCTGGCGGGACTTACCGATGCCGCCATCCTCGCCAGCTCGACCTCAGCCATCCTTCCTTCCAAGAGCGCGGCAGACAATCCCGCAGCCGAGCGGATCGTCATCGGTCACCCGTTCACCCCGCCGGCACTCATGCCGGTTCTCGAAGTCGTGCCGGGACCGGAGACCGCGCCGGAGACGGTCGAACGCGCGCTGGAGGTCTACCGAGAGCTCGGCTTCGAGCCCAGCGCGATGAAGAAGGAAATCCCCGGATTCGTGGGCAACCGCATTCAAAAGGTCGACATGTGGGAGGCGATTTCACTCGTGCAACAGGGGGTCATTGACGCGAAGGACCTCGACACGATTTTGCGCAACTCGCTGGGGCTGCGCTACGCGGCCACAGGCCCGTTCGAGTCCAACCGTTTGGGCGGCGGCCCCGAGGGCATCAAGTCGACTATCGAACATATCGCGGGAGCCTGGGAGACCGAGCCTGTCGCCGGAGTGCCCGACATGTCGCATCTCGACGAGGTGTACGCGCAAGTCGATGTCCCTACGGCAACTACGCCGAGACCTTCGAGTCCGGCACCCGCCGCCGCAATGCGCTGCTGCGCGGCTTCCTCGACGTGCGCGCTGCACACTAGCGCTTACTCGGCGCGCGGAGTTATTCGGGGCGCAGGATGCGCTGGGCGACCTCGACATCAGGGTTCGCCGCGCGCAGGGCGTCGAGGATGTCATCTGCCGCCAGGCGCAGATCGTCGTCCGTGAGCGGATCCAAGGCCTCGAGGATATAGAGCACGCTGGTGGTCTCCGGCGTGGGCTGGACTCGGTGCTCGGGCCGGAAGCGCCGCGCGGCACTACCCGCGGCATCGCGCACCGTAGCGGTGCCTACCTCGATGCGCACTAGGCCCGCGAAGCCATCGAGGGCGAACGCCGTGACAGGCAGCTCGAAACGGCGGGCGACGGCGTTGCCGAGGGCAACTACGGGGGCATCGGAAGGCTGGGCGCCCAGATCAAAAAGTGCGGGATCGAGCCCGGCGTTCTGCCACGCCGTGCGCCACGCGGCGACATGGGGCTGGAATGCTGACGGGGCGGCGGGGGTTTCGGCAACCGGGGAAGTGACGTTGCGTGCGGCGATGAGCAGCGCGCGGTAGTCGGGGCGCGGGGTGTCCAGCTCGACGTTGACAAGGAAATCGATAAGGCTCATTTCAGGTCTCCCGAGTAAAGGTTGAAGCGGTCGCCGCGTGCGAAACCGACGAGTGCCATGCCGGTTTTGCGGGCAGTGTCGACGGCGAGCGAGGAGGCTGCCGATACCGCCACGAGCTGGCAGAAGCCCGCCATCGCAGCCTTCTGCACGAGCTCGAAGCTGGCGCGCGAGCTCATCACGAGGATGAGATCGCTGGCCGGAAGCAAGCCCTCCATGAGCAGGTGGCCGATGACCTTGTCCGCGGCGTTGTGGCGGCCGACGTCTTCTCGGATGACGATGGGCTCGCCACCCAGCGTGAAGGCGCCAGCGGCGTGGATGCCGCCGGTCTTGCGGAACTGCTTCTGGCCCTCGCGCAGCCTATCCGGCAGCTGGGCGATAACGAGCGGGTCGACCGGCACGTGGGGGATGGGGTAACGGGTCTTCTTGGCTAGCTCCTCGATGGACGAGGTACCGCACACGCCGCACGCGGAGTTGGTGAGTGTTAGGCGCAGCTCTTTGAGCGAGATGACGTTGTCGTCGCGCATCTCAATGTCGAGGAGGTTGTAGGTGTTGACACCGTCGCGGGTGGTGCCCTCGCAGTACTTGGCGGACTCGATGTCGCGGGCGGCCTGGATGTGGCCCTCGGAATGGAGGAATCCATGGGCGAGCTCAACGTCGTGGCCCGGGGTGCGCATGGTCGTGGTGAGAGTCTGGCCATCGACGCGGATTTCGAGCGGCTCCTCGCCAGCGACGGTATCGGCGCGGGTATCGACCTGGGTGACCTGCGTGCGCTCCTCGTTGAGGCGGACCTTGGTGACCGCGAACTTGGAGGTGGTGCGGCCCGCCACTACTGCACGGCTTCCTTGAGCTTGGCGATGTTGGCGCGGGCTTCCTCGACGTCTTTGCTGGCCAGACCGACCACGAAGGCGGTGAGCGGGGCGGCCGGGCGGGAGCGATTGTGCGCGACGTCCTTGGTGAGATCGAGCAGCTCGCGCACCAGCGCCGTGGCGTCGTGCGGATCGAGATCCAGCGTCGTTGCGACCTCTTCAAGCCACTCGTGCGCGGTCTGGATGGGGTCTTTGTCTTCAGTCATGAACTCAACTGTAGTCGCGGCCCTGCCTACAACCGCGAAAGTCCCGCTCGCGACGGGACTAACGGGGGTGCGGCGACTTAGAAGTCGTTCGCGTTCTTGCCGGTCGGTTCCAGACGGACAATGAGGGACTTGGAAACGGGAGTCTCGGAGTCCTTAGTCATCTCTTCCACAGGCACGAGGATGTTGAGCTCAGGGAAGTAGCCGCCCACGTAATCCTTGGCGATGTCGTACTCGACCAGGCGGAAGTTCGGCGCGACGCGGCGGCCCGAGGCGTACTCGGAGACAACGTCGACGATGTCGCCGTCCTTGAGCCCGCGCTCGGCCAGGTCCTTCTTGCGGATGAAGATGACACGGCGTCCACCGCGCACACCGCGGTAGCGGTCAACCAGGCCATAGGAGATGGTGTTGTACTGGTCGTGGCTGCGCACCGTGGTCAGCAGCAGCTGGTCGCCCAGCTCGATGGTGTCGGTGGCATTGATGGTCAGCTGGGCCTTGCCGTCCGAGGTGTTGAAGATGCGTTCGCGGGCCGCGTGCGGGAGCATGAAGCCGCTGGGGCGTTTGAGGTGCTCGTTGTAGTTCTCAAAACCAGGGATGACGTTCGCGATGTGATCACGGATGACATCGTAGTTGTCCATCATCGGGCGCTAGAAGGCGTCGCCGAATGCACGCTCGCCGATGCCGCAGATGATCTGCATTTGGGAGTGGAGATTCAGGTCGCGGTTTCCGCGGCGCTTCGGGAAGGACGCGGAAACCTTGGAGTCCGATGCCTCGACAGAGACCTTCTGCGGGCCCGAGGCCTGAATGTCGACATCGGTGCGGGAGCGCACCGGCAGGATAAGCGACTTCTCACCCAGCCACGCACACGTGCGGTTGAGCTTGGTGAGCATGTGGGCCGACTGCTAGGTGGCAGAAATGCCGTCTTCAAGCGCCGTCGTGTCCGACATCGCGCGGATGTAGTTTCCGCCCAGTGACAGGAAGAAATCGACGTTCTTTTCGCGCAGCTGGATACCCGCGCCAGTGGAAGAAACGCCGTGCTCGCGCGGAACGTCGAAGCCAAATTTTTCTTCCATGTTGGCCAGGAACCACTCCGGCATCTTCTACGAGATGCCCATCGTGCGGTCACCCTGGACATTGGAGTGGCCACTGAACGGGCCGGAGCCCGCGCCGGGCTTGCCGTAGTTGCCGGTGAGCAGCAGGAAGTTCATCATTTCCTGGATGGTGGCCACCGCGTTGCGGTGCTGGGACACGCCCAGCGTCCACGCGAGAACAACCGTCTCGGACTTCTCCACGTAGTCGACGATGTTCTTGACCTCGGCCTGGGAGACTCCGGATCCGCGGGAAAGGGCGGCATCGTCAAGCGAATTAAGGTGCGCGATGGTCTCGTCGACGTTGGAACAGAACTCCTCCAAGAACTTGCGGTCGAGCAAGTCGCGGCGAATGACCTCGCGGTTGATCTGCTGGAACAGCGCGCGGTCGCCGTCGAGGCGAACCTGGACGTACTCGTCGCTAATCTTGTCGGCCACGCCGAGGGCGCCCTTGACGGACTGCGGCTCCTTGAACTTCATTAAACCAGTCTCCGGCATGGGATTGATAATGATGAACCTGCCGCCGTTTTCCTTCTGCTTCTTAAAGGCGGTCAGCGAGCGCGGGTGGTTGATACCCGGGTTCTGGCCCACGGAGATGATGTGTTCCGTGTTGTATATGTCTTGCATGACGATGGAGCCCTTGCCCACGCCCACGGTCTTGGCGAGCGCGACACCCGTGGAGTCGTGACAGAGGTTCGCGCAGTCCGGCAGGTTATTGGAGCCGTGGCGGCGGCCCAGCACACCGAAGATGAAGGCGGACTCGTTGACGGCCGTGCCGGAGGTATAGAAGATGGCGCGGTTTGGGTCCGTGGCCTTGAGCTGCTCCGCGATGAGGTCGTAGGCCTCGTCCCAGGAGACGGGGTGGTACTTCTCGTCGCCGAGCGAGCGGTCGCAGAGCATGGGCTCGGTGAGACGGCCGAGCTGGTTGAGCTCCTAGTCCGGCATCTCGCGCACCTGCCGGACGGTGGTGTTGGCGAAGAACTCGCGGGACACGCGCTTGGACGTGGTCTCCTGGGCGATGGCCTTGGCGCCGTTCTCACAGAACTCGACGAAGTTGATGTCGCCCTGCCCCGGCTCCGGCCAGGCGCAGCCGGGGCAGTCAACGCCTCCATGCTGGTTCATTTTCAGCAGCGGCACGAGGCCGTGGTTCGGGATTGCCTTCTCCATCGCGTGGTATACGCCGCCCACGCCTGCAGGCGCGGTGACGCGGTGGCCGATGCGTGGGTTGTCGAAGCGGTTAGCGACGGGATTGGCACGAGAAACTGTAACGTTTGGGGTCATGCCGGCAAGCTTGCCGATAAGCAGGGAGAATTTTGGAAAAGGCCAGGTCGACGTGTAATGTAAATGCTCGGACTCGTGCCCGCACGCTGTTTATGCAGCTCACATGGGGATGAGTACCCGCAATTCAAGAATTTCATTTCAACTTTGTTGTAGGCCCCTCGCCGTAGATAGCGGACCGTTGTCTGAATTAAAGGGTGGCGAGCGCCTCACGGTACTGACCGTGGGGAGCGTGAGTAGCCCGAAATCACACGGAGAACGCTTTGGTGAGCACGGGAACCGCAACGAGAAAGGTACACGGTCACTCATATGACTATGACTGATCCTATTGCCGACATGCTGTCGCGCGTGCGCAACGCAAGTAATGCGCACCATGACACCGTGTCGATGCCTACCTCCAAGCTGAAGGCAAATATTGCCGACATCTTGAAGCAGGAAGGCTACATCGCTGACTACACCGTCGAGGGCCACACCCTGTCCCTCGAGCTGAAGTACAACAACCGCGAGCGCTCCCTGTCTGGCCTGCGTCGCGTGTCTAAGCCGGGTCTGCGTGTGTACGCAAAGTCCACCGAACTGCCACAGGTCTTGGGCGGCCTGGGCGTGGCTATTATTTCCACGTCCCACGGCGTGCTGACCGACCGTCAGGCTGAGGAGAAGGGCGTAGGCGGAGAAGTTCTCGCCTACGTCTGGTAAAGGGAGGTTTGACACATGTCTCGAGTCGGTCTAGCACCAATCGCCGTACCAAACGGCGTCGAAATCAAGATCAACGGCCAAGACGTTGAGGTGAAGGGCCCAAAGGGCACCCAGAGCGTTAACGTTCCAGAGCCAATCGCCATCAACCTGGAAGACGGCGTACTGTCCGTCTCCCGCCCTGATGACCACCGCAAGCACCGTGCTCTGCACGGTCTGTCCCGCTCCCTGCTGAACAACGCCGTTATCGGCGTGACCGAGGGCTACACCATCAAGATGGAAATCTTCGGTGTCGGCTACCGTGTCCAGCAGAAGGGCAAGGACCTGGAATTCAGCCTGGGCTACTCCCACCCGATCCTCATCGAGGCTCCGGAGGGAATTACCTTCGCAGTGGACGGCGCAACCAAGCTGTCCATTACCGGTATTGACAAGCAACTAGTCGGACAGATCGCCGCTAATATCCGTCGTCTGCGTAAGGACGATCCTTATAAGGGCAAGGGTATTCGCTACGAAGGCGAGCAGATCCGTCGCAAGGTCGGAAAGACGGGTAAGTAAGCAATGGCAAACACTGAAAACACCAAGCGCACTCCAGTCGGCAAGGACATCTCCTCCCGTCGTCGCGAAGCACGCGCACGCCGTCACTTCCGTATCCGTAAGACCCTGCGCGGCACCCCTGAGGCACCGCGCCTGGTTCTTCACCGCTCCTCACGTCACATGCACGTCCAGGTCATCGATGACCTGGCAGGCCACACCCTGGTCTCCGCATCCTCCATGGAGGCGGACGTTCGTGCACTCGAGGGCGATAAGAAGGCCAAGGCTGCCAAGGTAGGCGAGCTGGTTGCCGAGCGCGCAAGGGCCGCTGGCATCGAGCACGTCGTATTTGACCGCGCAGGCTACAAGTACCACGGCCGCGTCGCTGCGCTGGCTGACGCCGCACGTGAAGGTGGTCTGAAGTTCTAATGATCATCGTCAACGGAAACATCAACGGAAGGAACGCCTAATGTCGGACCGTGAACAGCGTGACGGCGGACGCTCCGCCGAGAACAACAAGAACAACCGCGGTGGCAACGGCCGCCGCAACGATCGTCGTAACCACCAGGACAACGAGCGCGATAAGTACATCGAGCGCGTTGTGACCATCAACCGCGTCTCCAAGACCGTTAAGGGTGGCCGCAACATGTCCTTCACCGCTCTCGTCGTCGTTGGTGACGGCCAGGGTCAGGTTGGCGTTGGCTACGGCAAGGCCAAGGAAGTCCCGGCCGCAATCCAGAAGGGTGCTGAAGAGGCTCGCAAGAACTTCTTCCGCGTTCCGATGATTGCCGGCACCATCACCCACCCGGTTGAGGGTCGCGACGCAGCTGGCATCGTTATGATGAAGCCTGCCGCACCTGGTACCGGTGTTATCGCCGGTGGTGCTGCTCGTCCAGTGCTTGAATGCGCTGGCGTGCAGGACATCCTGTCGAAGTCCCTGGGCTCCGACAATGCACTCAACGTCGTCCGCGCTACCGTGGACGGCCTCAAGCAGCTGGTCCGCCCTGAAGAGGTTGCCGCACGTCGTGGCAAGTCCATCGAAGAGGTCACCCCGGCCCGTATGCTGCGCAAGCGCGCAGGTCAGGAGGCATAAGCAATGGCTCTGAAGATTACACAGGTAAAGGGCCTGGTGGGCACCAAGCCGAACCATCGCAAGAACATTGAGGCTCTTGGCCTCAAGCGCATCGGTCAGTCCGTAGTTAAGCAGGACACCCCGATCGTTCGCGGTATGGTTCACAAGGTTCGCCACCTGGTCACCGTCGAAGAAGTGGCAGGGGAGTAAACCATGGCTGATATCATCAAGCTGCACGACCTGCGCCCAACCGCAGGAGCAAACAAGCCTAAGACCCGCGTCGGCCGCGGTGAGGCATCCAAGGGTAAGACCGCTGGTCGCGGTACCAAGGGTACCGGTGCTCGTAAGCAGGTTTCCGCTGCTTTCGAGGGTGGCCAGATGCCGATCCACATGCGTCTGCCTAAGTTGAAGGGCTTCAAGAACCCGAACCATGTTGAGTACCAGGTAGTTAACGTTGCTGACTTGGCTGAGAAGTTCGCAGATGGCGGCGACATCACCGTTGCTGATATCGCAGCTGCTGGCCTGGTCCGCGCTAATAAGCCGGTCAAGGTTCTGGGCAACGGCGACATCAACGTTAAGTTGAACGTCACCGCTGACAAGTTCTCCAAGTCTGCTGTTGAGAAGATCGAGGCTGCTGGCGGATCTGCCAACACCAAGTAATCTCTTTCAAGTAGATTTTCGTCCCCCTCTCCGCACCAGCGGAGCAGGGGGATGATTTCGTTTGGTAAGCGCCCTGGTGCCGGTATAGAGCGCAGTACCTTGGTTATGGACACAATTGGTGCTGGAAATAGCTGACAGGAAACCTTTATTAATAAATAAGGTTGCCGGTATGGCGATATATATTCATGAGTGTTAAAGTCAATCTTAGTTGAAAATCATCTACCGTTAAGGAGACTCTTATGTCGTCTATTTCTTCGCTGCTCGCAACCGCAGTCGCTGCCATCATGCCATTTGCCGGCTCTACCGGCCCAGTCGACGCCCAGGAACAGCTCTCCCAGCCGGATCCTGCTGAGACCACTCAGACCGCGCCTGCCGAAGTTGGCGAGCAGAACGCTCAGGACCAGCAGCCCGGCGCTCACGCTGAGAAGGGCCGTATCACCGGTGACAAGGAAGACGTCATCAACGGTGACGCAGAGGGTGCCGAAGAGGTCGATCCAGGGTTCAACGGTGGCAACCTGCAGAGCGGTAAGCTGGCCGTGCAGCGTGAGCTGGCCCTAGCTACCCAGGAGGCCGGCCACGAGTTCATGAACATCGAGTTTAAGGATGACCACTCTGCTCACCTGACCTTCCCGGAGACCTATAACCCGGAGAAGGATGAGGCAGCTGTGCAGCGCGTCATGGACGCCCTGAAGATCAACGGCTACGACAACATCACCGCGGCCTACTAAAGCGCGAGTGTCCCAAGACTTCGGGACGATAAAAGAGGGTGGAACGCTCGGGGAGGGCGTTCCACCCTTTATGCTCTTCCAACTAGGGTAGGCGCGGGGGGGAGGGAAGGCCTAGGCCTCGTCTACGGTTTTTTCGTACAGGCCAGGGAAGCGGTCATCCGGATCGGTAACCGCTTTGATGGTGGCGGGAAGGCTGCCACCGTAGAGTTCTTCGAATTTTTCCCGGGAATAGAAGGCTTCGGAGTAGAGGGACTTGTGTCCGCCAAGCTCGTTGACCTTGGATTCAATGACGCGGTTGAAAGCGCCATTATTCGGGGCGGAAGGGTCGACGTGGTCGCCTTCTACGCCGGACCAAAAGCCAACATTGACCCAGGTCTGCCCGGGGCGAAGCGGGTAGAGCGGCCAGGGGTCGCTCGAGTTAGAGGCGAGGTCGCCGGTGCCTACTAGCTCTTCCACGCCATCGCGAAGTCGGATTGGACAGAGCCACACCGGCTGGATATCGGAAGCATTAAAGAACCAATGGAGGAATTCCGGCAGGTTTTCTGGAGTGACCTCGATATCTTGGACCACGCGTTCAGCACGTGGCTTGCCGTGGGGCTTTTTAATGAAGTTATATTCCAGCTCGTATTTGCGGTCGAGCCGGACCAATTTCCAATAAAAAGAACTGCGGCGCAATTCGCGCGGCCACACCTTGCGCACCTTCGGGTTCTGCGCGCCAAAGGCGCGCGAGCACCAGAACCAGTCGGTATCCCAGCGCCAGATATAGTCGCGGATGGTCAGGCGGTCGCGCCGGATGTCAGAGGCGTGCTGGAGGCTGCGGTAGTAAATCTTGTCCCGCGTGTAATCGGAGGTTGGGCCCTCCTCGTCGGTAAAGCGGGCGAAGACGAGGTAGGCCTCGTCCTCGGAGAAGACCACGCCGTCGAGGCCATGGACGGGCTCGCCGCGGTGCGTGTGGGAAGAGGCGACGTCGGCAAGCACGCGGCTCGCCTCCTCCACGGTGTGGAAACGCTCCTCGCGCAATTCCACATAGGCGGGCACGGGCTCTAACTCGATCTTCAGGCGCACCGCATAGCCCAGCGAGCCATAGGAGTTGGGGAAGAGACGGAAGAGATCCACATTCTGCTCGCGGGAGCAGGTAAGGATCTCACCCGTGCCGGTAAGCACGTCCATCTCGAGGACGGACTCGTGCGGCAAGCCATTGCGAAAGCTCGTGGATTCCACGCCCATGCCAGTAACCGCACCGCCCAAAGTAATGGTCTTAAGCTGCGGTACGACGAAGGGCATGAGGCCATGGGCCAGGGTGGCATCCACGAGGTCCTCATAGGTGCACATGCCCTGCACATCGGCCGTGCGGGCAACTGGATCGACCTCAATGACGCCGCTAAGGCCGGATACGTCGAGGCCTTCCTGCGCCTCGCTGCGGCTACGGAAGAGATTGGAGGTCTTCTTGGCTAGGCGCACGCGCTTTCCGGCCGGGACAGCACGGAAACTCGCCAGCAGCTTGTCGACGCCCTCTTGGTGCGCCGTCCATCCCACCGGCTCAATGGGCATGGCATCCACCGGTCGCGGTTGGGCAGCGGCGAGGCGTTCGCGCAGATTATCAATGAGAGTCATGGCACCCCTCCTTAAAAGCGGCTATCTTCCCACCAGCGGCGCTCAGGCACACCGGCGCGGGAGCCGGCCTCGCCCAGCTTGACGCCGAGGAAGTGATAAAGGTTGATGATATTGCGCTCAAAGCCCCATTCGGATCCGGCCATATAAATGCCGTAGAGGCGAGCGGTGGGTAGGCCCACGGTTGCGCAGGCCTCGTCCCAATTGTCCTTCAGGTTCTCGCACCAGTCATGCAGCGTGCGCATGTAATCAAACCGGAGGGACTCGGTGTGGATGACTTCGAAGCCATTGTCTTGCATCGCCTTGGTGACATTGCCGGAGCCGGTGAGCTCGCCGTCCGGGAAGATATAGCGGTCAATGAAGCCGCCCTTGGGCGTCTTGTGGTTATCCGGGTAGGTGATGTTGTGGTTGAGCATCAGGCCGCCCACCTTCAACTTGCCATGGAGGAACTTGAAGAAGTCATCGTAATTCTTTACACCGATGTGCTCGATAATGCCGATGGCGGAGATAGCATCGAAGCCCTCTTCGGTGATATCGCGGTAATCCATGAAGCGTACTTCCGCCAAGTCTTGGAGGCCTTCCTCCTCAATCTTGCGCTGGCCCCACTCGGCCTGTTCCTTGGATAGGGTGACGCCAATGGACTTCACGCCGCGGCGCGCCGCGTAGCGCACCATGCCGCCCCAGCCACAGCCCACGTCCAAGTGGCGGTCGCCCTCCTGGAGGCGCAGCTTGTCAAAGATGAGGCGGTACTTATTCTCCTGCGCTTCCTCCAAAGTGGCGTCTGGGGAAGGGTAGTAGGCGCAGGTATAGGTCATCGAATCGCCCAAGAAGAGCTCATAAAAGTCATTGCCCACGTCGTAGTGATCAGAAATGACATCAGCATCGCGCTGCTTCGAGTGCTTGGATAGGCCGTCGTGTAGCTTGCGGCGCAGCCAAGAGGCACGCTCTACCTCGGGAACAGGCTGGATCTGGAAGGCGCCCATGGACGCCAGCGAGCGCACCACGCGCGCCAGTGTCTTCGCATCCGGCTTTTCAAACTTGTCGTACATGGCATGTAGGGCGTCGAAGATGCCATAGGGGTGGGCTGGGTGATCGCCGTGTACCGTGATGCCGTCGGTGACATAGGCGCGGGCGAATCCCACATCGCCGGGATGGGTGGCTATAAAAGACAAGCCTTCAAGGCTGTTAATAGTCACCTTGTACTGGGCATCCTCCGGTCCGGTCGCGGATCCGTCGAAGGCTTCCCAGCGGAAGGGATTGGGGCTAGGGACAAATACGTCGATGATCTCAGCAACGGTCATCGGGGTGAATTTCTTGCTCATAAGTACTTCTTTCGAAACATTTGGTTCACACCAATAACGGCCTCGAAGCGCGAAAGGCTGTGAGGTCGGAGATATTTTCGGAGAATTGCGTGTGTGCAATACCTCCTCATGGTAGACCCCGTAGGCAAAACGTGCGAAAGAACAAGCAATGATGGTCACACTATTGGGTATTAATGTGGCTATGGGGGACAAGGCTGGTAGGGTTGTGGGGTCATAAGTGTTCAACCGTCCCTGAAAGAAGCCTAAAATTCCCCTTAGCTGTCCAGCTTAAGGGGTGCGGTTTCCTAGGGGCAGATGAGTTTCCACCTCCGTGTATGAGCGCGAAACCCTCCCTAGATTTCGCGTTCGGCAGCGGTAGGCCAGGAGGATTTTGTAGTGTCCGCCATTATCCAGGCTTTTAAGGATGCCGACCTACGTAAGAAGATCATCTTCACCATCGTGATGGTCATTGCGTACCGCGTCGGCGCACAGATCCCGTCCCCGGGTGTTGACTATGCGTCAATTGCTGGCCGCTTGCGCCAGCTGACCGAGCAGTCCGGAGACCTTTACTCCGTCATTAACCTCTTCTCGGGTGGCGCGTTGCTGCAGCTGTCGATCTTCGCCATCGGCATCATGCCGTACATTACGGCCTCGATTATTGTGCAGCTGTTGACCGTGGTCATTCCCCGCTTCGAGGAATTGAAGAAGGAAGGCCAGTCCGGTCAAGCCAAGATGACCCAATACACTCGCTACCTGACCTTGGCGTTGGCGTTGCTACAATCCTCCGGCATCGTCGCACTGGCAGACCGCGAGCAGCTGCTGGGCCAGGGCGTACAGGTCTTGGCAGAAGACCGTAACTTCTTTACCCTCATCGTCTTGGTAATCACCATGACGTCGGGCGCCGTGCTGGTGATGTGGATGGGCGAGCTTATCACCGAAAAGGGCATCGGTAACGGTATGTCCCTGCTCATCTTCGCTGGTATCGCAACCCGCCTTCCAACCGATGGTGTAAGCATCCTGCAGAACAATGGTGGACTCGTCTTCGCCATGGTGGTAGCCGGCTTGGTCATCCTGGTTGTTGGCATTACCTTCATCGAACAGGGCCAGCGCCGCATTCCGGTTCAGTACGCAAAGCGTATGGTCGGTCGCCGCCAGTACGGTGGTTCCTCTACCTACCTGCCGCTGAAGGTCAACCAGGCCGGCGTTATTCCGGTCATCTTTGCCTCCTCCCTTATCTACATGCCGGTTCTCATTACCCAAATTGTGAACTCTGGCTCCGCCGGTACCCCCGATAACTGGTGGCAACGCAATGTCATCGCACACCTGCAGGCGCCATCGTCCTGGCAGTACATCGTGCTGTACTTCGTCCTGACCATCTTCTTCGCTTACTTCTATGTCTCGGTCCAGTACGATCCGGCGGAGCAGGCGGATAATATGAAGAAGTACGGCGGCTTCATCCCGGGTATTCGCCCGGGCCGCCCGACCGCGGAGTACCTTGGTTATGTGATGAACCGTCTGCTGTGCGTAGGCGCCCTGTATCTGGCAGTTATCGCCATTTTGCCGAATATCCTCTTGGACCTCGGCGTGGGCCGCGCTTCTGCCAGCGGTACCTCCGCCTTTGGCGGTACGGCCATCCTGATTATGGTCTCTGTCGCTTTGACTACGGTCAAGCAGATCGAGTCCCAGCTACTGCAATCCAACTACGAAGGACTACTTAAGTAATGCGTCTTGTACTTCTAGGACCTCCCGGTGCCGGCAAGGGCACCCAGGCAGCTATCCTCAGCGAGAAGCTGAACGTTCCGCATATCTCTACCGGCGACCTCTTCCGCGCCAATATTGGCGAGGGCACTCCGCTGGGTGTGGAAGCAAAGTCTTATATCGATGCAGGCAAGCTGGTACCTACCGACGTCACCGCTCGTATGGTCGAGGATCGCCTCAACCAGGACGATGCCAAGAATGGCTTCCTGCTGGACGGTTTCCCTCGTACTACCGAGCAAGCAGACATCCTGGAAGAGCTGCTGTCCAAGAAGGGCGAAAAGCTCGACGGCGTGCTCAACTTCGAAGTATCTGAGGACGTAGTTGTCGAGCGCATGATGGCCCGCGGCCGTGCCGACGATAACGAGGAAACCATCCGTACCCGTCTCGGCGTGTACCGTGAGGAAACCTTCCCGCTTATTGAGCACTACGGCGATGCCATTATCCCCATCAAGGCCGAAGGTACCGTGGAGGAAATCAACGCCCGTGCGATGGAAGCACTGGGTAAGTAAGCATGGCTTTTCGACGCCGCAGTAAGCGCATCCCCGCCCGCACCCCGGGTGAGCTAGACGCCATGCAGGCCGCCGGCGAGATCGTCGGCAAGGCACTGCAGGAAGTCCGCGCTGCTGCGGCGTCTGGCGTATCTACCCTCGAGCTAGATGCAGTGGCCGAGCAGACCATTCGCGATGCCGGGGCATATCCCACTTTTAAGGGCTACGAGGGCTTCCCGGGCTCCATTTGCGCTTCGGTTAATGATGTCATCGTCCACGGAATCCCAGACCAGGAAACCGTCCTCGCCGAAGGTGACCTAGTTTCCATTGATTGTGGGGCCACGCTCGACGGCTGGGTCGGCGATAGCGCATGGTCCTTCGCCGTGGGCAAGCTCGATCCAGATGTCGAGGCCCTCAATAAGGCCACCGAGTGGGTCCTTATGGAAGGCATGCAAGCTATGGTTCCGGGCAATCTGCTTACCGATGTCTCCCATGCCTTAGAGCAAGCCACCCGCCGTGCCGAGGACAAATTCGGTGTGGAGCTTTTTATCGTCGATGGCTACGGCGGACACGGAATTGGCCGCACCATGCATGAGGATCCCTACCTAGCTAACGAAGGCCGGCCCGGACGCGGCCCGCTGATTCAGGAAGGTTCCGTACTGGCCATCGAACCCATGCTAACTTTGGGCACAGAGGATTCCGCCGTCTTGGAGGATGACTGGACGGTCGTTACCCTCGATGGTTCCTTTGCCGCCCACTGGGAGCATACGGTGGCCGCCACCGCCGATGGTCCCCGTATTCTCACCCGTCGCTACTGACATATATTCCCCAATATTGCCTGTTGTACTAGGCAGATACCCCCCCGAAAGGTTATACTCACAGCTATGTCTAAATTTAGCTTCCGCAAGTTCCGTGCCACGGTCGCAGCGCCCGCAGTCGCTAGCGTGATGGCCTTGAGTGCCACCGTTGCGGCTCCTGCCGCTACTGCCCAGGAGGTTCCTAACCTGGATCAGCTCCGCTCCAAGGCAAACTCTGACCTCGCACAGCTCTCTTCTCAGTCCGGCCTAGATAGGCTCACCGCTGATGCAAAGGCACAGCTGGATAATTTCTACGGCCAAACCCGCGAGCAGGCGTGGAACACCCGCAACCAGATTTTGGACCAGGCGGAGAAGTTCTCTCCTGAGCTGGTTCCTAGCGTTCAGACTGCGGTGGATGGCGCCGTTGAATTCCTCTTCCCGGGTCTGATTGCTCAGAAGAATGAGGAAGCACGCAAGGCTCGCGAGGCTGCGGCCCGCGCTAATGCCGAGCGCGTTGCCGCTGAGAAGGCTCGCTCCGAGGCTGCCGCACGCAAGGCGGAAGCACAACGCCGCGCTAACGAGTTTGACCGTGGTCCGTGCCCAGCGGATGCCAAGGTGTGTGTTGACTTGAACGGTCGCCGCACCTGGCTGCAGGACGGTGGAAAGGTCTCCTATGTTTCCCCGGCAATGTCGGCTGGCATGCAAGGTCAGGAAACCCCACGCGGCACCTTCCACGTCACCCGCAAGGTAGAGCACGAAATCTCCCGCGAGTTCAATAACGCGCCGATGCCGTACTCCATCTACTTCACCAACAATGGCCACGCCTTCCACCTGGATGACCCGGCCGTTGACTCCAATGGTTGCGTACACCTGCCGCCGGACGCTGCAAAGCGTTACTGGGATAACGTGCAGGTCGGCGATAAGGTATTCATTTACTAAAGCCTCCCGCCACTGCGCTTATTGATTCCCCCGCGCTGGTTCCCCGAGAAGGGGGCCGGTGTTGGGGGATTTCTTTGATCTGCAAGTCTTAAGAACTCTGACCGTGGGCACAAGGGTAGGGCAGCGGGGAAGTCCATTATGGGACGTCGAAAAGCGCACTGGTTTGGAAATCGTGTCGCTGCAGCGTATGCTGTTAAGTCGGTGTATAGCGTCAGTGAGGCTGGCGCGGATACGCCACCGCAGTAGACAACAAACATGCAGGTGACGGCACACTTGTCCGTCGCCAGAAAAGTAGAGGTTATGGCTAAGGAAGGCGCAATCGAGGTAGAAGGCCGCATTATCGAGCCTTTGCCCAACGCAATGTTCCGTGTCGAGCTCGACAATGGACACAAGGTTCTTGCACATATTTCTGGCAAGATGCGTCAGCACTACATTCGCATCCTCCCAGAGGACCGCGTGGTTGTAGAGCTGTCTCCTTATGACCTGACCCGTGGACGCATCGTCTACCGCTACAAGTAAAAACTGTAAGCCTCCTCACCCAAGGGTGGACCTGTAGGTTCACCCTGTCCACCTCAGGCTACGGTGGCCTGAGCCCACACTGGTAAGTAACCCAAGGATTCCCGGCACGGTCCGGGCGAAGCGTTGCATGGAGTGGGACGGATGGGGAGAAAACCGCCGTAACAACCCGAAAGGACACGCCATATGGCACGTCTAGCTGGTGTTGACCTCCCACGCAATAAGCGTATGGAGGTCGCTCTCACCTACATCTACGGCATCGGTCCAACCCGTGCCAAGGAACTGCTAGAAAAGACTGGCATTTCTCCTGACCTGCGCACTGACAACCTGGATGATGACCAGCTGTCGGCGCTCCGTGACGCAATTGAGGCTACCTGGAAGGTTGAGGGTGACCTCCGCCGTCAGGTTCAGGCTGATATCCGCCGCAAGATTGAAATCGGTAGCTACAAGGGTCTGCGCCACCGTCGTGGCCTGCCTGTACGTGGCCAGCGCACCAAGACCAATGCGCGCACTCGTAAGGGTCCGAAGAAGACGATCGCAGGAAAGAAGAAGTAATTCATGCCTCCAAAGACTCGTTCCGGCGCGCGCCGTTCCGGCCGTCGCGTCGTAAAGAAGAATGTGGCTCTCGGCCACGCATATATCAAGTCCACCTTCAATAACACCATCGTCTCGATCACCGATCAGACCGGTGCTGTTATTTCCTGGGCATCCTCCGGCCACGTTGGCTTCAAGGGTTCCCGTAAGTCCACTCCGTTCGCCGCTCAGATGGCGGCTGAGAACGCTGCACGCAAGGCAATGGATCACGGCATGAAGAAGGTTGACGTATTCGTCAAGGGTCCGGGCTCCGGCCGTGAGACCGCCATCCGTTCCCTGCAGGCCGCAGGCCTCGAGGTTTCCTCGATCACGGATGCCACCCCACAGCCGCACAACGGCTGCCGTCCGACCAAGCGCCGCAAGGTTTAAGGGAAAGGAAGAGGTAAGAAAATGGCTCGTTACACTGGCCCCGCTACCCGCGTATCCCGCCGTCTTCGCGTCGACTTGGTCGGCGGAGATATGGCATTCGAGCGCCGCCCGTACCCACCGGGACAGGCTGGCCGCAACCGCATCAAGGAATCTGAGTACCTGCTGCAGCTCCAGGAGAAGCAGAAGGCAAAGTACACCTACGGTGTGCTGGAGCGTCAGTTCCGTCGCTACTACGCAGAGGCTAACCGCCTCCCGGGCAAGACCGGCGATAACCTGGTTATCCTGCTCGAGTCCCGCCTGGACAACGTAGTTTACCGTGCAGGTCTGGCACGCACCCGCCGCCAGGCTCGCCAGCTTGTCTCCCACGGTCACTTCACCGTGAACGGCAAGAACATCAACGTTCCTTCCTACAAGGTCACCCAGTACGACATCATCGATGTCCGTGACCGCTCCAAGAAGATGGAATGGTTCGAAGATGCTCAGGACGCCCTCATCGATGCCAACGTACCGGCATGGCTGCAGGTTGTTCCTGATACCCTGCGCATCCTCGTGCACCAGCTGCCCGAGCGCGCTCAGATCGACATTCCGCTGCAGGAGCAGCTCATCGTCGAGCTTTACTCGAAGTAAACTGTTATTCCGCGAGGCCTTTAATGGCCTGGCGGAGAACCAGGAATCTTCGAACCCGAAGATTTTTACCCCTCTACCGGCGTCAAATAGCGGTCGCCGAAAAGGAGAATTGCAATGCTCATTTCCCAGCGTCCTCAACTCACCGAGGAATTCATCGACTCGTCTCGTTCCAAGTTCGTCATCGAACCGCTCGAGCCGGGCTTTGGCTACACCCTCGGTAACTCGCTGCGTCGTACCCTGCTGTCTTCCATTCCGGGTGCAGCAGTAACCTCCATCAAGATCGATGGTGTTCTCCACGAGTTCACCACCATCAACGGTGTGAAAGAAGACGTTTCTGAGATCATCTTGAGCATCAAGAGCATGGTGCTTTCTTCCGACTCTGATGAGCCGGTAGTTATGTACCTGAGCAAGGAGGGCCCGGGCGATGTCACCGCGGGCGATATCCAGCCGCCGGCTGGCGTGGAGATCCACAACCCGGATCTGCACATCGCTTCCCTGAATGACACCGCCAAGCTGGACATTGAGCTCGTCGTCGAGCGCGGCCGTGGTTACGTCCCAGCCGCTCCTACCTCCGGTGAGATCGGCCGTATCCCGGTCGACCAGATTTACTCCCCGGTTCTGAAGG
This sequence comes from Corynebacterium sp. KPL4072, assembly GCF_037908395.1. Taxonomy (NCBI): domain Bacteria; kingdom Bacillati; phylum Actinomycetota; class Actinomycetes; order Mycobacteriales; family Corynebacteriaceae; genus Corynebacterium; species Corynebacterium sp. KPL4072. The sequence goes on along the minus strand of NZ_JBBMGE010000003.1, from coordinate 151,655 downwards.
TCTCTTATAAGGTCGAGGCAACTCGTGTTGAGCAGCGCACCGACTTTGACAAGCTGACCATCGACGTCGAAACCAAGAACTCGATCTCCGCACGCGATGCACTGGCTTCCGCCGGTGGCACCCTGGTTGAGCTTTTCGGCCTGGCTCGCGAGCTGAACAACGCTGCCGAAGGCATCGAGATCGGACCCTCCCCGCAGGAGACCGAGTACATCGCTGCTTATGGCATGCCGATCGAGGACCTGAACTTCTCCGTCCGCTCTTATAACTGCCTGAAGCGTCAGGAGATCCACACCGTGGGCGAGCTCGCTGAATGCACCGAGTCCGACCTGCTGGATATCCGCAACTTCGGCCAGAAGTCGATCAATGAGGTAAAGATCAAGCTGGCTAACCTGGGCCTGGCTCTCAAGGACACCCCTGAGGACTTTGACCCGACCCAGCTCGAGGGCTACGACGCAGAAACCGGTGACTTCAAGGACCCGGCTGCTGAGGATTCCGAGTAAAGAACCCCGCTGACTTGCGGCAATTACCTAATTGCCGCGCGCTCAACTTTTACCGCATACGAGGAGTACACAATGCCAACCCCTAAGAAGGGTGCCCGTCTCGGCGGCTCCGCCAAGCAGCAGGCTCACATGCTGAGCAACCTGGCAGCCAGCCTGATCGAGCACGGCGCTATCAAGACCACCGATGCTAAGGCGAAGGTTCTTCGCCCGTACATCGAAAAGATCATCACCAAGGCTAAGTCCGGCACCGTTGCTGACCGCCGCGCAGTGCTGAAGCTCATCCCACGCAAGGATGTCGTTTCCTACCTGTTCGACGAGGTCGCACCGAAGTTTGAGAACCGTGAGGGTGGCTACACCCGCACCATCAAGCTGGACAACCGCACCGGTGACAATGCCCCGATGTCCCAGATCTCCCTCGTTCTTGAGGAGACCGTGACCTCCGAGGCTAACCGCGCTACCCGCGCTGCCGCTTCTAAGGCCGCCGAGGCTGAGGAAGCTAAGGCAGACGAGGCTGCAGAAACCGAGGCACCTGCTGAGGAGACCGCAGCTGAGGAGTCCGAGGAGAAGTAGTTCCCCTTCGGCCTTAGCGCTTTGCCGCCGCCTTTCCCACTTGTGGGAGGGCGGCGGCTTTTTATTTCTGGACTCTTCCGAACGGTGCACGGGGAGCTGGGCCCGGCTCTGGTCGAGGGAAGTGCCTCCGGTAGCATGAGTCCCACCATGACTGTTGCAGCATCTACCACCGCAGAAGGGCCGGCAGACGGGTTCGTGCGCCTGCGCTTGGACTTGGCCTATGACGGAACGGATTTCCACGGCTGGGCGAAGCAAAAAGGCGGTCTGCGCACCGTGCAAGGCGTGCTGGAAGAAACACTCGCGATGATTGCCCGCGCAAAGGTACCGCTAACGGTCGCCGGCCGGACGGACGCCGGGGTCCATGCGCGTGGCCAGGTTGCCCACGTGGACGTTCCCAAAGAGATGCTGGAGCAGCGCTCAGTGGCGGGGGAACCGGGGAAGCTGGTGCGTCGGTTAGCAAAGCTTTTGCCTGAAGACGTGCGGGTACATAGCTGCGAGTTTGCGCCCGCGGGCTTTGATGCGCGTTTCTCGGCGTTGCGCAGGCATTATGTATACCGGATTACTACCAGCCCGCGGGGCGCTTTGCCGACGCGTGCGCGGGATACCGCCGAGTGGATAAAGCCAGTGGATATCGATGCCATGCAGGAGGCCGCCACCGCGTTGGTAGGCCTGCATGACTTCGCGGCCTTCTGCAAAGCTAAGCCGAATGCCACGACCATTCGTGAGCTGCAAGAGTTCTCCTGGCGGGATATTTCAACGCCTGAGGAACCAGAGCTCTTCGAGGCCCGCGTGAGCGCCGATGCGTTTTGCTGGTCGATGGTTAGGTCCTTGGTGGGGTGCTGCCTGCGTGTAGGGGAGGGGCGCCGCGATGCCGACTTCGCCGCAGCGCTGCTCCACGAGACCAAACGCTCCTCCAGCATCCCCGTGGCTCCGGCGAAAGGGCTTTCTCTGGTGGCCGTAGATTACCCGGCGGCGGATCAGATGGCCGCCCGCGCCGAGGCTACTCGGGAACGGCGCAGCGCCGACTAGCTTTCCAGGTGGCGGTGGGAGCCCACCTGGGATAGCCTGTGTGCTGGGTGTACACAGACTTTTCGGGGGAAAATCATGGCACGTCCGCTGCCTACTACTAAGGCCCAAGTTTCGGGGCATAAATTTCTGCGCCGCCGCGTCGAGCACGGGCTCGTATTGGGCGATATCAGGATGATTCATGATCCTTTGGCAAGGCGGCGCAAGGCCCTGCTTTTCGGCGGAGTGGGCATAGCCTTCCTCGCGGTGGGCTCTGGCATGCTCGCATGGCTGCAACCGAGCCCGCAACCGGGCGATGCGCCCATAGTGCGCTCGGAGCAGGGCCAGCTATTTGTGGATGTCAATGATACCTACCACCCAGTCTTTAACCTGGCGTCTGCGCGCATTATCGCTGGTCAGGCTGCCGAGGCTCAGGCGATAGGGGATGAACACCTGCACGACGCGCTTCTGGGGTCCCCGGTAGGGATCGCGGATGCCCCGGGGTACCTTGCGGCTGCCAGCGAGACTCCGCAGCAGCGCTGGGCGGCCTGTTTGGCAGGTAAAGAGGAGTCCTCAGGGGCGGAAAACCCGACTAGCATCGGCGGCCACCAGGTTGCTGCACAAGAGGTCATCGTGCTTGCCGAGCCCGACCAGGAAGGCCTGGGGCCGGAGCGCGCCGCATTGGTGGAGACCGAAGGCACGCAGTGGCTTATTACTCAGGACGGCCGGGTGGCGTTGCCTGATCCCTCTAGCACCCAGGGGCGTGTGGTGCGTCGCGCGATTGGTGTGGACGACGGCACCCACGCCTGGCCCATGCCGCCTGAGCTGCTCAATGCTTTTGCGGAGTTGCCTCCGCTGAATTTTCCGGCGCAGCCGCCGGAGGTCGTAGACACAGGCCAGGGCCTATGGGCGCGCACACCCGATGGCGTCGCCGAGCTTACGCCCACGCAGGCGCAGATGCTTATTGGATTAGGCGCCAAGACGGCGACATCCACGGCCCAGGAGATTGCTGCGCTTGCCGACGTCCCCTTAAACCTCAACCTTCCCTCCACCACTTTCCGCTTTGTGAGCCCAGACGATGGTTGGATGTGTGCGGGTAATGAGGGCGGCGGGGAAGTGGTACCTGCCCAAGCGGGTACCGTAGCCTTGGCTGGTGAGACGGTGGCGCAGCGCTTTGGTGGTCTCAACGGCGGAGGCGTAGGAGTAGATAGCGGTCATGGCTACCACGTGGTTGCACCGACGGGTCAGCGGCACGAGGTCAAGGATAAAGAGACCTTAGAGGCGCTGGGCACTGGTGTAGGCGCGCGGGTGCCCTGGGAGATTCTGCGTTTGCTGCCGGAAGGCTCGGCGCTTAGCCGGGAGCAGGCGCTGCAGGTCAGCTCTTAGACCACAGCCCGCGCCACGTTGCCCACGCGGCTAGCGCCAACGCCAACCCGCCGAGTACCCATGCACTGTGCATAGGTGCGCGTGATGTGCTCTTTTCGGCGGGGCGGATAGCCATTGCTCGGGTATCTCCGAGCGTGGATGATTCCACGTGGGTGAGCACCGTGAGCGGGTCGACGAATCCGTGTCCCGGCTCCGCGGCGTCTTCTAAGCGTTTACGCAGGGCGGCCGGGCTGTCATCGGGGAAACGCTGCGCCAGTAGGGCCGCCGTGCCGCTGACTACCGGCGCGGCAAAGGAGGTGCCGTGAAATTGTGACGTGCCGTCCGTACCCTCTTTGCCGTCGGCCCATCCGCCGGCGGGATTGAGCGCGAGTGGTACAAATCCTTGCGCGGCCAGTTGTGGGCCATCCGCCGAAGTCAGAGAGTAGTCAGCGAGCTCGTGCGAATCCGCTTGGGCGCTTACTGAGAGCACTGTGGGCGAATCCGCTGGAAATACTCGGTCACCCATCTCGCAGCTACCGGAAGAAGCGTTGCCGGATGCGGCAATTACCACGGATCCAGATTCTTCCGCATGTGCTAAAGCACCGTCCAACCGGGAAGTATCCACCTGGGCGGCCACATCCGGCGGGACGCAAGAAACAACGGAGATATTGATGATGCGGGCGCCGGCATCGGCGGCGTCATCAATCGCTTGGGCCAAGGTATCTAGCGAGCCGGTGGTATTGTCTTCTCGCTCTTGGCGATAATGCGCGCTGGTTTGGCGCACAGCGTAGATTTCCGCCCGCGGCGCGATACCGATATCGTGGCCGGCGATGATACCGGCTACGACGGTGCCGTGCAGGTCGCAGTCGCGGTGCGGCTCCGGTTCCTCCGGCGCGATAAGGTCCGCGCCACCGCTGAGGTGCCGCAGCTGATCGTGGGTAGCCACGCCGGTATCGATAACGGCAACCTTTACGCCCTCCCCGGTGGCAAAGGAGTGCAGACGGGCGCGGTAGTTGAGCTGATCCTCGCTAGGTTGGGGCGAAAGCGGTGAGGAATGCGCGATTGCGCATTCGCGGTCCGGTTCACGCGCGGTCGCATCGGGAGCGGTTACTAATGCCGCAGCACCTAAGGTAACGGGAAGTATTGCCACAGCTACGCAAGCAAGAAGCGCCGGGCTTATCCACAATGTAGTAGGTAGACTGCGCATCATCCGATACCCCTGATGAGCATGAAAACGCCGGTTAGGTGGGCGGCGAGTGGCAAGCTGGCGGCAATAGCTAGGGATTCGATGCGCTCAAACCAAGCGATGGTGGTGGGCTCTAGCCCCGCCACCTTGGACGCCCACAGCGGGGCGCTAATCATAGCGATGAGAACGAGACCGGAAATCAAGGCCGGTGCCCAAGCATGTGCAAGCCCGGAATCTACTATCGCGTGGGTGGCACAGAGACAAGTAGCCAGGCACGCGGCAATTGCCAAAACCATGAGTGCCCAACTGGCTAGCGCACGACCGTGCCGGGAGGCGTGCATCATTACGGCACCCGCGGAAGTAACACAGAGTGCTTGGACGAAGCCCGCGCCGGAGCCCTCTGTTCCAAAAAGCACCGAAATGTACTCGGTGAGAGAATCAGGCGCGCCATGGGTCGGTGATAGAGCCGGACCACTGCCTGTAAACGAGAGAGCGATGAGCGCCGGAATAAGACAGAGTGACAGGCCGCAGCACATTCCCTCGTAGGCGCTGCTGGCGCGGCACGCGCGGCTATCGACATCCGGCTGGCTAGCATCGGATACCGCAAGATCTTGGCCGGCCGTGGGCAGCTGCGGAACCTTGAGGCCAGCAGTAGCAATGCTCAATGCAGGGGCAGTGGCCAGCATAATAATGCCGGCGATGATGACACAGGCAGCGGCCGCCGTACCGTGGCTGGCGTGTAGCCCTGCCCTTGGTCCGGGCAGCAGATACCCCAATGCCGCGATGAAGATGAGAGCCGAGACAGTGAGTGCCGCAGAGCTGGTGCGAACCGTGCTTAACCCGGTGACGTGGCAAGCAAGTAGCACGATGAGCAGGGTGAAACAGGCGGTAAATGCGGCAAACGGCGCCTCATCCAGCGAGGGCGAAATTATCACCCAGCCGCACGCCATGCTGGCCACCAAGCTAAGGTGCACCAGCGACAGGACACGGATCCACAGGGCGAGCAAAAGCGCTCCTGCGGCCAGCGCCGCCCACGCCGCAAGGGGAAGGGTGCTAACCCAGAGCAAAGCGAAGGCGGCAAGTAGCCCTCCCCACGCCCAAACAACAGGAAGGGCAGCGGTAGTATCCTCCTCGGCCGCGGCGGCAAGCGATTCTGCTGCATCTCGAATCACCGGCGCAGGGCGGCGCTCGCGCGGACTAATAACCAGGATGGCGCCTTCGGTAAGTGGAGTGGCGGCCAGCGGGGCGGTGAGATCGATAGCGCGGCCAGAAACAGTACTGGCGCGCCAGGGCTCGGAAATCGTGGGCGCATCCACTAAGTCCGTGATTTCAGCCAAAAGCTCGCCCACGCTGGAACTCAACGGTAGTGCCACGTCCGCCTCTTTGTGGAATGTACCGGCGTGAATGCGGATGGTAAGGCGCAGGTGGTGCGCTGTAGCAGTAGTCATTATTCCCCCGAAAGTCAATGGATTGTGGGCGTCCCCCTTGCCCAATGCCACATATTGTGGCTTACTAGTGGCGACGTGTCCACCGCAGCGCGGGGAATCTTGGCAGGGGGCTAAGGGCGCTGGCGCGTGGCTCGGGGGAGGTTACCTAAGCATGCTTGGGATCGGGGATACCCGTGTAATTGAGCCGTTGACCATGCCATTGCGGGATGCTGCACCGCCGCTGCCCGCCGGGAGCATTGAGGCCGAGGAGGTCCCAGAGGCAGTACGCCCACAACCGGTACCGCTGGTGCGGCTGCTTCTTCCGGTGGTGATGATTGCGGCGATGCTTGGCATGGTCGCCCTTATGGTGCTTGGTGCGGGAGATTCCCGGCAGATAAGCCCGATGGCCTTGATGTTTCCGCTGATGATGCTGGCGAGCATGGCCATGATGTTTGGGCCCAATAACAGCGGGCAGGATCCTGATGAAACCCGACGCACCTACCTGCGCCACATCAAAGCCTTACGGGAAAAGGCCCTATGCAACGCTTCTGCGCAGCGCGCACATGAGAACTATCGCCACCCCGCACCGGAAGAGCTAAGTGCGCTGATAGGCTCGCGTCGCATGTGGGAGCGCGGCCCCGATGACTCAGACGCCCTCGAGGTACGCGTAGGAACTGGGCCTACCACGCTGTGCACTCCCATCAACGTGCCGGATTCTGGAGCCACCGAGGACTTAGACCCAGTGTGCGCAGTGAGCATGCGCCAGACCATCAAAGCGGTGGGTACCGTGCCCGATATGCCGGTGGTTATTCAATTGCAGGCTTTTCGCTTTCTTTCTGTTTCCGGTACGGCGTCGACGCGAGGTGAAGAGCCTGCGGATCCCGCCCGCGATATGGTGCGCGCTATGGTCCTCCAGATGGCATTGGCGCATGGCCCAGAAGCTTGCGGCATTGAAGCTCGTGGTGGGCAGTGGGAATGGCTAAAGTGGCTGCCCCACGCTCGCACGCCGGAGAAGGCACGCTTTCGCATTCTCATTGTCGACGGCGTGCTGACAACGGGAACCGAGGATTTTTTCCACGATGATTCCTACACCACCATCATCGAGGTCGCAGGGGCGCCGTCTTCGGCGCTGGGGGTACGTGCCGAGCACGAAGGCCTAAGCCTGGTGGCAGGGGACCACTTGCAGGTAGTCACCGCAGCCGGGGTGGAAGAACTAGGGGCTCCCGATGGAATGAGCGTGGCCGCTGCGACATTGCTTGCGCGCAGCATGGCTTCCTTTCGCCGGCCCGATAGCACCTCTGGCCGCCATGGAAGTGACCTCATGGGCCTTTTAGGCTATCGCGATGTGGAGGAGCTAGCGGCCAGCGGCATGTGGCATGGCCGAGAAGGCTCGGCGCGCCTCATGGTGCCCATCGGCATCGATACGGTCGGCCAACCCGTCACGGTGGATCTTAAGGAATCTGCGCACGGCGGCATGGGCCCGCATGGCTTGTGCATTGGGGCTACCGGCAGCGGCAATGCAGACTTAGGGAATGGGGTACGATGGGCGCATGGCAACGATCACGACGCGGCGTGCGGCAATCTATGCGCGTATTTCACTGGATAAGCAGGAAGAGGCAGGTGTAAAACGACAGATACATCTAGCCACCAAACAAGCCGAGGCCGACGAGGCTGAGGTGGTTGCCACCTACGTAGACAACAACATCTCGGCCTTTTCAGGTGAGTATCGACCTGACTACGACAAACTAATCCATGCCATCGAGAACCGTGAGATCGATGTCGTCTACGTCTATGCACTCGACCGATTGACTCGCCGCACCAAAGACACACTGGCACTCTTCGAGTTGTGTGAGAAGCATAGTGTCACCGTCAAGGCGAACCGGGGCTACAACATTGATCCCAGCGATCCGGCATCACGGCTCACGATTGTGATCCTCGGCCTCATCGCTGAGCAGGAGTCCATTGACCGTGCGGCACGTATCCGAGCTGCCTACGAAGATCGTGCGCGTACCGGACGGCCAAAAACAGGTGGGCGGCGCATGTTTGGTTACGAGGCTGACGCCGTGACCGTCATTGACGAAGAGGCTGATGCTATTCTCGATGCTGCTGCGATGGTCATTGCTGGCAAGACCCTGCGTGAGACAGTGCGCGACGTGTTCGATGCTCGCGGTCTGACGGCCACATCCGGGCGGCCTATGACAGCGCCGACGCTGAGAGATATCTTGCTCAACCCGCGTGTACGAGGGCAAAGTACTTTCAATCCAACCGATCCGAAGACAGGCTTTCGTCTTGTCAAAGACCGAGAAATCGTCGGCGAAGGTAACTGGCCGGCCATCGTCGATGAGGCTACGGGTGAGAAGCTCGACGCAATCTTGCGTGACCCAGCTCGTCGGTGCTCACATAGCGGCAATACTCCCCGGCACTTCCTCGCATCTGTCCTGACCTGTACGTGCGGAGCTCCAATGTACGCACGTAATCGGAGGAACAAGAACGGGGAGCCTCGCCGCTACTACACGTGCAAAAGATCGGAGCCTGGTGGCACACATGTGTCCATTGGTGCTGAGGTTGAAAACCTAATCGAGGCCGCCATTCTTAAACGCATGGAGCAGCCTGATGCTGTAGCTATAATTCAGAAAGCATTAACACCGGAGGACGATACCCTTACCGAACAGTTGCAAGACCTGACAGGGCAGAGAAATGCGCTTCTGGCTAAGCGTGAGCAGATAGAGGACGCTGCCCTTAATGAAGATATTGACATGTCCACATTCGCGCGCATGTCGAAAAAGATCGAAGCTCAAATCTCGGGCTTAGATGAAGATATACGCGATCTGACGACTAACCTTGACGCAGATCCGCTCGCTGTGGAGCTTGCTGGCGGGCCTGACTTTGCAGAGTGGTGGGGTGGTGCTTCTGTTGAGGATAAACGTCGACTCACTCGACTAATGATGGACATTCACATCCAGCCCGGCAAGCTCGGCGCAAAGGTGTTCGACCCAAATCGCGTGAAAATTAGGTGGAAGCAGTAGATAAAGTAGATAAAATGAGTTTCGCTGTACGATATCGTTAATGTTGCAATTGTGTTACACTGTGCATTATGTACAGCGATCTCGTACATGTAATTGACCTGGTTGCAGTTGGATGACGGCGCACGGTAATGGCATGTACGAGATCGGCCGGATTTTTTACACAAGGAAACACAATGTCGCGTGCCACGATGACTAATACCGTCGGGGTGAATTACCTCACCACCAACATCGAGGGAGGAGAGTATAGCTACGCCCAGGCGGCCGGTGGTCGTGACGAGCTTCGCGCAGCACTTGGCTACAACCCCAAGCACTTCAAGCTGGACCTGCGCTTCCATGACTCCGTACACAACGTTGTTGTGCTCGTCGAGACGAAGCAAAAGTTCGTCGACAGTGATGTCAACCAGCTCCGTGAGTACGTGGACGAGGAGAAGGCGCTCTTTCCAGACCACAAGATCATCGCCATTTTAGCGAACACCACCAATGAAGAACTGCGCGTGTGGAAGAGCGAAGTCGACGATGAACATGAGCTGCCGGGCGAGACCGCCATCGACACCATGACCTACTACGCGGGCCTGTTTGAGACGAATCGTCAGAACAACCGTGAGCAGGTTCTGCGCAACACCTACGCGCTCAACGAGCTGTTGCACAAAAAGGATATCGACGAGAAGCTGCGCAGCCAGTTCGTCGGCACTACACTCCTGTACGTCAAAGACGTGGTGAAAAAGCTTGGCATCTCTGACATCAACGACGACACGACTGTCACACTCCGCAACTACTGGTCTACTTTCGATGAGGCCCAAATCCGTACCGGCATCGAGACCACGCTGAATAATCTCCTTGATGGCTCCGACAACAAGGCCAAAAAGGTCAAGCTACTGAAATCAAACGTGGTCTCCGACCAGAAGGTGCGGAAACTCCAGTTGAGTGACTGGCTGGACATCCTCTTATCCATTGTCACCGGCATCTACGCTTATATCGACGAGGAAAGCTCAGAGGGCCAGGACCTACTCAACCTGTTCTTCATCGCCTTCAACAAGTACACCGGCAAGGCCGACAAGAACCAGGCGTTCACGCCCGACCACATCACTGAGTTCGCGTGCCGTGTAACCGGCGTGAATCGCAACACGCGCATCTTCGACGGCGCGTGCGGCTCCGGCTCCTTCCTTGTGCAGGGCATGGTCAAGGCACTGGCCGACTGCACAAACATGGCGGCTACCCAGCAGGAAAAAGACGCCCAACAGGAGAAGATTCGGCGTGAGCACATCTACGGTGTGGAGATCGAGGAGAAGGCTTTCGGTCTGTCTGTAACCAACATGCTCATCCACGCCGACGGCAACTCGAACATCAGACTCGGCAACCTCTTTGAATCGAGGGCGTTTCTCCAGGAAGCAGACCCTGATGTGGTCCTCATGAACCCACCTTTCAACGCAAAGCCCATAACGATCCCCGATCGATACAAGACCAACTGGGGCAAGGCGAGAAACGGCAAGGAAGACCCCACCAAAGGCATGGTCTTCGTGCAGTTCATCTCCGACTGCATCGTTGAGGCTAACGCTCAGAGGCAGAAGAACAACCAGTCAACGAAGACTGTCACGATGGCGGTGATACTTCCTGTCGCTGCGGCAATCGGTGCGAACAAGCTCTTGCGTGAGACCAAGCAGCGTCTCCTGGTCAACAACACTCTTGAAGCGGTGTTTACGCTGCCCAACGAAATTTTCTACCCCGGCGCCTCGGCTTCAGCGTGCATGATGGTCTTTACTCTGGGCAAGCCACATTACGACGGTGGCGCGCCGGCCAAGGCCACGTTCTTCGGCTACTACAGGGATGACGCCCACAAAAAGAAGAAAAACCTCGGCCGCATTGAGCAGTTCGACTCCAACAACGCGAGTATGTGGAAGGCCGTTGAGGAAGAGTGGTTGAAGCTCTACCGCAACAGGACCGTGAAGGCTGGCATGTCTGCCATGCAGGAAGTCACTCACGAGGATGAGTGGCTCGTTGAGGCTTACATGAAGACCGACTACTCGAAGCTCACTGAGGCGGACTTCCAGAGCACCCTTAACAACTACCTTGCGTACCTTGTCAAGGAAGGAAAGTTGGTTGAAGATGCTGTAGCCGCGGACGGGGAGGTTGCACGATGACGCTAGACGTATCGGTGTGGAAAGAATTCCTTGTCTCCTCCATTTTTGAGATACGCAACGGACGTGGAATCACTGCAGAAGAAGTGGCTGAAAACCCTGGGACACTGAATGCGGTTCAAAGCGGTGAGGAGAACAACGGGGTGATGGGGTCGATCAGTTCTGAATACTGCGAAAAGATGAATTATGTCTATTCACAGAACATGGTCCTCACCGTTGCTCGTACCGGAACCGCAGGGTTCGTGTCTTTCCAGCCGGACGGTTGCGTGGTAGGTGACTCTGCGAAATTATTGGTTCTCAAATACAAAGAGCCTACGATCGGCGTGCTCCTGTTCTTGCAGGTTGTTCTTCAGCAGCTCCGCTTCAAGTACAGCTATGGGAGAAAAGTTACCGAATCCAAGTATTTGAGTGAGGTTATGGACCTCCCCATCCAATGTGATGCCGACGATAATCCGCTCATTGACGACACATGTCGGTTCCATCCCGAGGGGTACATCCCCGACTGGCAGTTCATGGAAGCTTTCATCCGGAGTCTCAACCACAAGCCGCTGACGACGGCGAACTCTACAGGCTCTGCATTGCCTCTAGACGTATTCACCTGGAAGTTCTTTTTCCTTAAGGATTTGTGTGAGATCGACATGGGGAGCAAGATGGACTTCTCGGCCATGTCTGTCGATCGCCCAAGCATTAACTTCGTGGGGCGGTCTGCCGTCGACAACGGTGTGATGGGGAAAGTAGACGAACAGTCCGATGTGCTCCCGTACCCAGCGGGTGCTCTTACCGTCGCTTTAGGCGGCAGTCTTGGATCAACCTACCTGCAAATTGAACCGTTCTATACGTCACAAAACGTGGTTGTTCTCCAGTTCGACAAGGACCTAGTTTCACTGCAAGCCCGTTTGTTCCTAGCGAACATGATTCAATTTGAATCCAGATTCAAATATTTCCCGTTTGGACGAGAACTCAACAAATACATCCGAACCACGTACGGTTTTGACCTCCCCATTCAGCGGGACGCTAACGGTGACCCGATCGTTGACAATGCACGTCAGTTCCACCCCGAGGGGTACATCCCCGACTGGCAGTTCATGGAGGACTACATGTGCTCGCTACCCTACGGCGACCGCATCCCCGACATCGGTGAGTACTGATGCTTATCGGCTACGCTCGCGTCAGCACAAAGCGCCAAGGCGACTCCTTGGACACTCAGCGCCAGACCCTGGAGGACTACGGCTGTAAGAAGGTCTTCACGGACACCATCAGTGGCGCCAAATCCGCCCGCCCCGGTCTCGACGAAGCTCTGGACTACATGCGCGAGGGCGACGTGCTTGTTGTCACGCGGCTCGACCGCCTTGGCCGTACGGCGCTGGACACGCTGCGCACCATCAGCGCTCTCGACGAGCGGGGCATTCCTGTCGTGATGTTGGACCCGAGCCTGGATACCCGTACCAAGGAGGGCAAGCTCATGGTGACGATCATGAGCGGGCTTGCCGAGTGGGAGCGCGACCTGCTTATCCAGCGCACACGTGAGGGGGTCGCACATGCCCGAGCTCAGGGCAGGGTCGGTGGGCCGAAGCCCAAGCTCAGCAGCGAGCAGGCACAAGTCGTAAAAGAACTCATCGACGGCGGCAAGACCATTAGCGCAGTAGCCAGGACATTCGGTGTCTCGCGACCAACAATCTACAGAGCATTAGAAAGGGCCGACAACGATGGTTAACAATGAGCAGGAAAAATTAAGAAGGGAATTCGAAGCGTGGGGGAAACTGGTACGTAAGATGTCGAGGATTGAGTCCAGACTGCGCTCTCAAGAGATTCGCTCCAGTGCCGCACGCAGGTCTTGCAACGCAGCTATCCGTGGTTTTTGGAATACAATTTACCAGATACGGGATATTGAACCTACTGATCTAGATCGGCACCCGGTAAGTCCTTATCGAGTCGACCCAGTGACTGGTAAGCCGCGTAATCTCGAAGACCCAGAAGATCGCGGTTTTGAAGACTTTGGGATCGTGATTAGCAACTTCGAAAAAAGAGAGGATAAAGTTCGGAGACTGATCCAGGAGCTAACAGTGGCTGACAAGCCAGGACACCCCACGTCTCGCGGCTGAGGATCTACCGTGCTCTAGAGCGCATTGAGGCCGCTTCTTAAGCACACACTGCGACACTAGCGCTTGCGCCCTGCGAGCAACTCCACAGCTCTTGCAGCCGTAGATTGTAGATTTGGGGTAGTTGGTACCGTGTGTCCGCGTAGTTGGTACCGGGGTTCCACGTACCTGGTACTGAAGCGCTGTTTTTCTTCCATAGTAAAAGATGGCGACACCACAACCCGGTGGCGTCGCGTCATCTTCGACATGGAAGGAGCCAACTTGTGGCTAACTTCAAACAGATCATCGCGATGTGCCTTGAGGGGGCAAGCGTGCAGCACGCACTATGCTCAACGAGGGCTTGTCGTATGCTGCCTTAGCCCGCAGCTTTAATGTCTCGCGTCCTACGCTGTATAGGGCTTTAGAACGCGCAGAAAGGGCGTAGCGATGTCGACACAGATCTAGCAATCCGGCCAACATCGCAAACCTCAAAGTATTTTGGCCTGAAAATGTTCGAATGGTCTGGCCTGCTGTTTCACCCTCTCTGTTCGATAAATCCGTGGCGGTGGTCTCCGAGACCACCGCCATGTTTTCACCCGTTTTCATTAACTAAGACTCGTCCCTACGACGCTTCTCGGCTAATTTCCGCTGTGCTTGGGCGGTGATTTCTGCCTTAAAGGCCTCGTCACCCTTGCGACGTGCCTTGCTCAGCCGTACCGAGTCCTCCATGTTGCTCAACGCCTTCTCGCCCTTGCGCTCCCGGAGCGCACCGTCAACAACGCGATACATGATTGCCATGCCTCCCGCCGCTAAGACAACGAAGACGATGAAGATAAGAACAGCCAGAGCAGCCTGTCCTACACCCTGAGAGCCGAAATCAGTAAGCCACTGCATAAAGCCTGGTGCACCCGTCAATCCGAAGATAGCGGCAATGGGGCCAAGGAATACAAGGGCACCGAGAGTAACCGATGCGGACTGCAGCGATAGCGTCCCCAACGTGGATAGTGCCTGCTGCTGCCAGCCACGGTTAGCCTCCTGGGCGGCGACAGCCTCCAGGGCCTGCTCTGCAGCCCTCTCAGCACGTTCAGCTGCAGCCTCCTGGCGCTGCACGGCCTCCTCCTGCGCTGCCGCGTACTCGCTAAAACTCTGGCTCAAAATCGTCTCCAGCGTCTCGTTCGTCTGCCCGTTGAGCTTCTCCAGAGACTTGTCGACGTATTGTTTCATTTCGGCGCTGACGGGTTCGACGATTTGCCGCACTTGCTCGGCGTCGAGGTTGATGTCCGTCTTGATTTTCACCAGGACTTCCATGTGCTGACGGATTTTCTCCAGCCTCTTGTCCATCATTTCGACCATCTTGAAGGCCCTCTCCTCGTTTGCCTTCGAGATTTCGCCGTAATTGTCCACCAGCTGGAACATCCTGCGATACATTGTGTCGCTGAGATCCATTGCCTCCTGGATGGTTACCTGGTCGCGTTGCGCCAGCGCCAGCTCCTTCTGCCGCTGGGCTGTCTGTTCCGTCAGCTTCGAGTACTTGTCCAGGAAGTCGTGGACTTCCTTCTTCTCGTCCAGGAACTCCTGATAACGCTGTTGGCTCTCCTTCCTCAGCTTCTTCCAGTCCTGCTCGGACCTCTTTTGCCCATCCTGCAGTCCTTCGATGGCCTGCTTCGTCTCCAATTCCACCTGCAGCTTCTCCTTCTTCGAGAAGTGCTGCTGCTGTAGCGAATCGGCGGTGGTAGTCTGCGTCTCGCTTACGTTCTGCGGCGGCGCGGGCTTCTTCTTGCGCAATTGATTCTTCATATTCAATCCTTTCTTGCTGTTGCTCTGCAGCTACTAGTGCTGCGTGAGCTTCTGTCTGTTGCTTTTCCTTGTCCTGCTGCTTTTCCCGCAGGATTTCCTGGATACCCTCGTACTGAAAATCAGTGCCTAGCTTGGAGGCACGCTCCGAGCACTTGCGGTTATTAACCTTCAAAGGGACTTCGTCATCGTCGACCAGGGTGTAAGTCAGATACGTCTTGTCTTTGTTCTTGCCACGACCAGACCGCGAGCGCACCGAGACGTTATGGAGAAGACTGCGACTCATAAAGTCCTCCATCGTTTCGACCTCAGGATCGTCGACCAAGTCCATAACGTGCGCGCGCAGAGTATGCCGCCAGTTATCGTTCGTGAGCTTGTCCAAAGGAGCAGGGTCGATAGACCGGCCCTGCCGCACGGCGTGAGCCTCTACCGGGGTGAGATGCACCGCATCCTGGCGGGTTATCTCCATGCCTAAATCCTTCATGACAGCGTCATTGGCCTTGCGCACCGAAGGGTGGTGCTTAAGCGCCTTCGGTGCTCCCTTCCCCGTGGAGTAATCGTGGTTCAAAACCACGATGTGGTTATGGACATGACCGCCCTTGGCATCGGTATGAGTGGCGACAAAGTACGGGCTATTAGGAGCCATCCTTTGCGCCAACTCCATGCCAGCGCCGTGTACTCGGGCTATGTCTGTCTCATCGTCGCTACTGAACTCTTCTGGAGAGAAGCTCTGCGTAATAAGAAACGCCTCATTCTTCCGAGCAGTGGCAGCGCCGCGAACCCAGTCGAGTCCCTTCGCGCACCAGGCCTTGGGGGAAGATGCCGCATCCAGCGAGAAGTACGTCATGTGTGCCGCACGTTGGTTCTCTTCCCGTGCGTCCTCGCCCCGGCCGTAGGCGGCATAGATCACCGCACCCATAGCGTGCGTAGACCGTGATACCTGCACCACGCTCATCGAGACACCACCGCCAACATGTTGGCTTGCGTCATGGCCGTGATATCGTCCATCGACTCGTGAGAATGGGCATTATCGGCCAACGCCTTCTGCAGAGCTTCGATAACCTCTTCTGGCGCGCCTCCTTTATTCAGGTGCCGCGCAATCTGGTTGAGGTTATTGCCCTGACGGGCAAACTCAGCCAGCAGCTTCTCCAGTGATGGATCGCGCACGCAGTACACCTGCTCGACTTGAGGCTTCTCGCCAAGGCAGAGAAGCCTCAGAGCCATGCGCAGCACCTCGCTGGAGGAGTCCCCGAGATAACTCTTGGCCTCCTCCAGCAGACGCACCTCCGCATCCGATAGGCGCACTGTTACTCGCTTACTCATAACAGCGCCTGCTTCCTGATTGCTCCGTTGCTCAAGTCTGTTGCAGATTTAATCTGCAACAGACCGGACATGTTCACTCGGTCGTTCATCGGTTCCTGCTGGCTACGCTCATGGACGCAAAGCATCCATTTTGCTGGCCAGGGGCGTAACCGATTTCCCTCCCTCGCAAACATGCGGCAAGCAAACCCCTGCGTCTGACGACTCCGGGGCGACCGCGATGCGGTCGGCTTGCCAGGGAGGGTGCTACGCCCCTCCCCAGACCCCACCCAGTTGGGCACCGAACAACGACTCATCAGTCCTACCCCTGGAACTGATGCTCGTCGTCTGGGTAGCCGCCTTCGGAACCGTTATCGGTTCCATAAGGCTCGCTACCCTCGGTGCCTGCCGAGTCGGAAGGGGTTTCACCTTCCGACTCTAAGCCGTGCGCATCTGCGCCCGGCTCCCGGTCAAAAACCGCGTCCAGGAACTCTGCAATCGTGCAGTTTTTGAACCCGGCGAAATCGCCCTCTTCGTTGTCGATTTCGAGAAGAAGGGTGCCCAGTTCCTCGCGCACCTTCCGTTCTGCTTCACGCTTCTTCTTGGCGATTTGCCGACGCTTCCGTTGAGCCTCGTTCTTAATCTCCCGGCGCTTCTTTTCGGTCTCCTTCTGAGCCTCCTCGGTCATCCCGTCGACTGTGGCTAATTCCGCGAGAGCCTTCTTAATGGACGCGGCTACCTTAGAATCGGTCATAACTTAAAGCTCCATTTCGTAATCGTCATTTTCTGGTTCTGCCTTCGTGCTCTCTTGTGGCACAAACGGCGTAAATTTCTGTGTCGGCCTCCAGGCCTCATTGATAGATTTCCTGCGCCGCTCGCGTTCGGCCTCCTGGGCGCGAATGCGCTCCAGGGAGGCCTGGCGCTTAAGCGCTTCCTCGCGCTCAGATTCCGCAATCATTTCTTCAATTTCTTCCAACGAGGGAACCTCTCCCTCGACGGTGATATCCGGCTGCGCCTTAAGGCGTGCCAGCTTGTTCCGGGACTTTTCCAGTTCCCTCTCTGAGCGCTCCAGAGACTCGTCAAGCTCTTCTAAGAGCGTGTCGAAATCTGCGCCCAGGAGCCTCGCAAGAAGCGCCGAGGCCTTCAGCTCTTGGTTCCGCACTGCTTACTCCTTTCTGTCGTAGGCGGTTACTGAGTATCGGTGCCGTGGGCACTCACGACGAGCACCCACGGTTTGAACTCCCTTGGGGCTACTGTCTGCTTGTAGGATTAATGTCTCTGTGACGATAAAAGCGCCTATAGGAGGGCTACGAGAGAGACCCATAGCAATCCCCTACTTACACTCAGACCAGTTGGAACCAGGGCCAGCTGCATCTGCCAGGACCGGGATATCGACCCCGTCTGCCGACGGCAGCTGCACAGACTCGAAAGCCTCCAGCACGCACTGCTTAATATCCTCGGCTTCGTCGGCAGGGACAGAGAGTACGATTTCGTCGTGGACGAAGATGCGCACCATCTCTAGCACCTCCTTCGGGAGGTTGAGAACGCCCTCCAGGAACACGTCACGCGCTGTGCCTTGACCGTATGCAGCCGGTGCTTGGGTATATGCCCTATCTCGTGCGACAGCTACACGGCGACCGAAGCCGGTGGAAACCCAGCCACGAGTCTCAGCACTCTTGCGCAGATGCTCCTTGAAGGACTCAAGCTCCGGAAACTCACGATGCAGACGGTCGAGCTGAGACCGGGCCTCAACCACAGAGATGCCAGCATGGTCGGCAAACGCCCTCGGCCCCATGCCGTAGTTCGCGGCGTGGCCGAGAGCTTTAGCCTCGGGCCTGCGAGATGCATCTCCAAATACACGGATAGCCATCTCTGTATGTGCGTCACGACCAAGCGCGAATAACTCTGAGTAGCGCTCGTCGCCGCTGCCAGCAGCCATGCACCTAGCGTCAATCTGGCTCAAATCCACGCTGATAAGAACCTCATCGGCACCATCTGAGAGGATCATCTCGCGCTGCCGGATAAGCCTTTTATCGCGAGAACCGAAAATCGTCATACCCGGATCCGTGGTGCTCAGGCGTCCAGTGGTCTGGCTGGACTTAATAGACGGGTACACGCGGTCACCGTGCAGATACTTTTTAATCGTCGAAGCAGGTGTCGAGGATTGCAGCAGTGTTTGCATCCTGGTCGCCAGCTCGACTACCTCGGGGGTGCCTGCATGTTGCTCAGCAAGCCCCTGCAGCGCCTTAGCGCTAATCGAGATTCCACCCTTCTTTGTCCGTGGCACTTCGGCACCGAATCGGCCGAAGTAGTCTGCAATAGCCTGCTTACCAGCTACTGAAGACCACGGAGACTTACCCTCGTCGGGGATGCCGACAGTGTCTACTAGCCACTGTCGGATACTGCTTTTCGTCTGCTCTTCCTCTGCGAGAAAAGCCTCGACCTTATCGGCGTCTACACGGATACCTTTTGCTTCCACGACGGATAGAGCGTGCACCTTCTCGTGCTCGCGCTGGAGATATTCCTCGCCTACTGCGTCGATAGTCTCAGGCAGAAGCTTGCTGTACACAGCGGTGTTCGCCCGCACGTCCTGGAGCGCGTACTCGACATAGTCAGGGTTATCGGTAGGTATCTTGTCGAAGCCACCGAACTGCTCTGCCTGCGCTTCAAGTACTGTCTTTCCATCTTTGAGCAACTTTCCATCAACGCCGTAACGCGACGCGACAGCATCGAGGCTGTACTTCACGTTCTTCGCACCACCTGCAGCCAGTCGTGCCATGACGAGAGTGTCACGCAGGCGGTTGGACTTCACCAGAGCCTCAACATCGAGACCGTAGAGACGCTGCAGCGCAGGCAGGTCGAATTGGACGATGTTGTGGCCTACAACCACACCTGCACGCTCAATTAGAGGCAGCAGCTCACCGGCGATATCAGTTGTAGCTAGAGGTTCTGCACCGTTGATCGAGTAGGTAGCCAACCGGATAAAGCCAGGGTCGTCCGTTACGTGCAGGTCATTGGCACTGCCGGTCTCCAAGTCGAATACCAGCGTGGCAACACTATCTGTATCCGAAGGCTCAGGTGTTGCAGGCGTAGAAGGCTCTGGAGGCACACTGTTATCGGGGCCAGGACCAGGACCGGGGCCACCACCTTGGTCACCCTCGCACACCACATAAAAAAGCTTCGTGTGGTGCTTTACACCAGCGCTTTCAAGACAATATCCACCAATCCACGCGCCTTGCAGACGGGAGTAGATACGCCCTAGGCGTCGTGCTGAGACCTCATCCAAAGAAACCAGGCCTTCGGGCAGAGGGACATAGTCGCGGGAGTCAGCGATTTTGCATTCCGCGTCGAAGGCGCGGAAATCGCTGCCCTTCATCACTTGGTAGAGCCATGCTAAGTGCTCAGCGTTTTCCTGCTCAGAAGCGTTGTAGCGTGCTCGGATCGCCTCCAAGTCTGTCGTGAGATCGGCATACCCGACGTGTTCCAGGGTGCCACCGACCACGTGATACCAGCCCTCGAAAGATCCGAACGGGCCTGCCACACGGGGAGACGGCCTACCTGCCACAGCCCACGCACGGATTAGTGTCAGCGCTGCTGCCAGCAGCTCACGCCGGTGCTCACGCACGTGCTGTCGCAGGTGCGGGTGCCGGAAACCGCTGCGAGATTCAGGCTTGGAGCACTTCGGGTCAAGGAGGATAGGCACGACACGGCGGGCCAGGTCGCCGTCAACAGCGATATTATTTCCGGCTGCGTACACGCACAGGTTGTTTTGTACCGAAATCATGCGCGACTCGCCAAGAATGCGGTCGGTATAAGACTCGGCTGTCAGCAGGGCAGATAAAGCCTTGCTGTCCACACCGACGCTGCATTCATCGAGAAAAAGTGTTGCAGCACCTGCAAAAAGCTTCGATGCAATCACCTTCCGCATCTCTGTCTCAGTACCAGGCAAGTCCTGCACCGCAGCAGTCTCGCCTGTTGCGATCAGATGGAAAACATCTGTGAGCAGGCCTTTTCCAGAGGATCGACGCACGGCAGAAATCACATGCATAGGTGCCGTGGTAAGCATCGGACGTGCCAAAGGAGTCAGCAACGCACCGAGAGCACGTGTGCGATCAGCAGGAGTCACCCACGGAAAATCGTAGAGAACATCCTCAAGCAGCACCTTTGCATTCTCCACGTCCTGAGCACTCGGTTTATCTGGCACAGAGATACCGATAAGGGAATCGTCGAGGTCTACATAGACACCTGTGCCCTCGTGGTAACCCGAGCGCGTGATAATCTCGCCAGTCTCTGTAACCAGTGGCGACCGCGTTACGCTGTGCAGCGGCGGCAGACTATCGGTATAGAAAGGTGAGAAAATCACGTCGATATCTTTGTCCATCGGTGCCACGACAGTGGTGGAATCGTCAGTTTCACGCACCAAATCGAAAGCAGCAGCAGCCAGACGCCGCCCCGTTGCACGGTCTACTGGCACCAGGACAGCCTGGCCATCACGCTGAGAGATCATTACAGGACGAGAATCCTGACGGAAAAGCGTCACGCCTGCATGTTTGCTCTCAATTGCCTCCCAAGCTCGATTCCATAGCGTTTCAGGCGGCAAGTCGGTATAAAGCTTCGGGCGCGAGTTGTTGCCAGTCTCGTCAGTATTTCTGCGCTGCTTCTTGCTAGCACGCTTCGGCATCTTGCTGGCAGGCTTACCCTGTGCCTGGCGAATCCACAGCTCAAGCATCTCCGAGCGCTCGTCATCGTCCACGGTGGCAAGGACATCATCTAACCCTTGCGACCCGTGGCCTGGCATACGGACGAAGCGGACAGGGGATGCACCCCATGCTTTGCAGTGTTCACCAAGGGCTTGCGCACCGTCGTAGACAGCACGGTTAGAACCAGCATCAGCATCAGGGATGATGTAGACAGACTTTTCCTTAAGTCGGGAGAAAGCAGGATTAGGCCCGTCCTCGCCACCCATCCACGTCTGGATACCGGGAATACAGTACACAGCCGTCTCGTCACCCGTCCAGGTCATCGCGGCAAGAGCCTGCTTTGTACCCTCGACTACCAACACGCGACGTGTGGCACTCGTAATCGGTCGCCGCTCGATAAATGATGGAGAGATATTTGACCCGTCTTTTGCCGGGCAGATGTATTTGCGGGGCCGTCCCTTCTCGTCCACCAAAGAACCAGGTTGTGGCTTTACCTGCCACGTCACACCGCACCCAGCCTCGACCATCGGATAGACCAAAGCCGGAAGGGTGTCGGCCCTATCTGCAATCCAGCGCAACGGCTCGGGCAGCTCATCGCGGGTGTGCGCGGTGTAGATGCCAGAGGCTCGGATTACATCGTCACTGATCGCGGACGCGTGAAGCTCCTCCAGGTGGTCCGAATCGATGTTCGACACTAGACCGTCGGATACCATAATGGTATCATTGGCCTCAAAGGTTTGGTCGTCCTCGTGAGTAGCGGGGGCGTTTCTTTTTTGCATTACGCCGCCACCCCCTGACGCAGAATGCGGGTGACTTCAGCGAGTTGCCCGCGTGTCATACGGGGAGCCGTCGAGACAGCGTGGTCAACCCAGCCCTGCATTTCCGGGGTGAGTGTTGTCGCGCGGGAGGCGGTCCAATTATCGAGATCGCTGCGACGATACCTGTACTGAGGCGCAGCACCTTCAGGCGCAACGTTAGTGTGCAGAGGGCCGTTGCCACGGGAGCGCAGCACGCTCAGGTGGGAATGTGAAAGACCGAGGTACTCAGTAGCTTCGGCAGAGGTTAACCAGTCGTTGGGGGAAAAGTTTTTGGGCGCGCCCATAAATGACTCCTATAAAGAATCATCGCACTGGGCACCTTTTCGCGCGGCCTCCTGCCGGAGGTACTCGCCAGCTATCCATGGTTGTCCTGGGGCACGGAGACCCACTATCCCGGTCAAACCCACCAGGTACGCTGCCGGGGGTCAGCTACCTGGTTTCGTTAGGAGCAATTTTCCAAACGGCGGGGCGAGGTCCTGACTCGTGATCCCGTCGGGCGAAGTTTTATACTTACATTCTTCACTCTACCACAGATGTAGCCCTGTGTACAGAGCGAGGTGGGGGTTATAGGGCTTATGGGGCTTGGATTTCGGCCCCCTATACAAAAACATGAAAAAATAGAAGCTTAGGTACACAAAACCTTTTAAATTTTCCTATTTTCTAGCGCAGGGTTAAAAGTAAGCCCCCTAACCCCCGCCCGTACAGAACTATCGTACCCACAACCCACATTCGTGTAAGTACACCCTATTGTTACGCCGGTGTGCGGCGGAATGTTTGCTGTAAAATAGGGCGGTTCCTAGTATTGTTTTACACATGTCTAGTGGGGTCTAGGCCTTATGTTTACAGAAAGTGGTGAGTGTGGTGTTGTCGTCTGATGGTTTCCATATTGAAAGTCATATTGACTCTGTGCCCGCGTTGGCGCGGGTGAAAGATCTGCATGGTGGATTGTCGTCGGGGCAGCAGGCGTTGGGCAGGATTGTGCAGTCCTTGCTTGCTGACGCTGACGGTCTCGACGGTGTTCAGCTTTATGCCCTCTCGGATGCAATCGAGTCGTATCGTGATGCGGTCATCGCCCAGGAGAATGCTGCCTTTACGCCCTCGCGGGGCGAAGACTAATGGCCAAAAGCTCTGGTTCGCGTGGGCAGCGGGTGGGCTATATCCGTGTTTCGACGGTGGAGCAGAATAATCAGCGCCAGAAAGAACTACTCAATGCTTCCGGCAGGATTGACCGGTTCTTTGAAGATAAGATTTCCGGCCGCACCAAGACTGCGCGCCCAGGACTTGTCGAGTGTATGGCGTATGTGCGCGACGGTGACGAACTCGTCGTGTCGTCAATCGATCGCCTCGCCCGTTCACTGGCGGATTTACGCGGCATTGTTGATGAACTCACCAACAAGGGTGTGACTGTTACTTTCCTGCATGAAAATCTCGCGTTTGCAAAAGACACCACAGATCCACGCGCGGATTTAATGCTCGGCATTTTAGGTTCGTTTGCGGAGTTTGAGCGGGCCATTATCCGCGAGCGCCAGGCGGAGGGGATTGCGTTGGCTAAAAAGGCTGGCAAGTACAAAGGCCGCAAGCCTGCTCTTAGCCCGCAGCAGGTGGCGGAGATTAAGCGACGCACACTAGCGGGGGAGTCGAAAGCAGCCTTGGCGCGAGAGTTTAGGGTGACTCGCCCTACGGTGTATCGGGCGTTGAAAAACGCCTAAAGCGGCGCAGTCGTACGGTAAATCAGCGTGCCCACGGTGCCTGCCGTATGGCAGGACATATGGCTAAACACATAGAAAATATATGTTTCCGAGAATGCGCCACTACCCGCACTGTCTACGTCTAAACGACAGCAGTAATAAATAGGAAAGGGCACTCCCACCAGCGGGAGTGCCCTCGTTTACTCGATTCAGAAGGGGAATTTGAGGCCTAAGATAAGGCCCACGATTGTGCCACACATACCCAAATAGGATAAATAACTGATGCCCGTATAGATCTCATTTAAGGGGAGACTTTGGTCCTGCGCCAAACCGTATAAGTTCCGACGAGAAAAATGACGGCAAAGACTCCAGCGATTCTAAAGTAGAAAAAACCATTTTCTAATCTACGAGAAATATCGGCTAATGAGGTTGAATTCCCCTCAGCCAAAGCCTTAGCAACGTGTATCGCATTTAAACCGCCAACAAGATACCCGAGACAAAGCGATAACGATATAAAAATCGCAATCTTCATCAGAGCTACTAAGGATGAATTGCGTGACACTGCTCTCCCTTAAATTCTCCCATTACAAATAGACGTGCACACTCAGCATTGCTTTTAACATCGAAGTTTTTGAATCCGGCATCATGTGCATGCCCAAGAGAGCAATCATTGTGGGTTGCCCCCTTACGGGTTGCATGAATCCCATTCTCGTCTCTATTTTGGTAGTCCACTCTCCAGTTACACAGCGTTCCGTTAGTAAACGTCACGGATGCACTTTCGGAGTCTATGTGACCGCCTTTACCCTTAATTGCATGCTCAAGATTCACTACGGGAACTTTGAAGTCATGCCCTTGAAACGTAAATCCAAAGCCGCTGATTTTGGCCGATCCGAATGCTGATCTATCCGCAGTGTTCGGAACTGGATCACTTCCTTCAGGAAGGTAATTGTAGGCCGTTGGATCAGTACTTTGGTAGTTTCCGCCCATAATCGTTTGGGACTCTTCCTGCTTTCCTTGTGTCGTTTCTGCTTGAGCGGTTCCAGACAAGACAGGAAGGATAGCCAAGGCAGATAGAAGGGAAGCGGCAGTTTTCAACATCTTAGTCTTATTCACAGTTTTCCTAACCATATGAAACACCTTACTTATACTAAAGTAAAGCTGAAATTTGCTGTCGTCAAGGCAGTAAACTTATACGCAGTCGTCAGCCCTTCCATATGTCCGACGGTAGGCAGTTTTTACCTGCTAGTTCTTGCATTGAGCCGGATTCCGAAAATGCCAGTCCACAGGGCTAGTAGGCCAAAGGAGATGAGCAGTGCGGCCAGTTCTCGTGAGAGTCCTGCGTGGGTAAAAAGGAAAGAGGGGACAAGGATCATTGCTGCGCTTATGCTGCGCTCCAAGCGCGGCGTAGAACAGGCGGTCTTGCGACTGTTCGCGGCGGATGGTCTGGATGATTAAGACTAAAACAACTGCGAACGCGGCGAGGGTAATGGTCGTATACATTCCTCTTCTCCTTTCTGGGGCTGGTGCTTATCCTATCGGGAAGGCGGACACAGCCTGTGCGCTACATTTTCCAAGAGTCAGGGTGTGTTAGTGTTACCCCCGTAAGATCCTGATGCGCAAAACGCACAGTCTCAGTAGGAAGTCTGAGCGATAACACTAGCCAGTGCTATCCGTCGCTTTAGCTCTTGCTCTCACGAGAGCTAAGGAATCCAGCGTCGTCAGGTCCGCTTTAGCGTACCTGGAGACAACTTTGCCTGCTCAATTCACCCTTTTTCACGATGGGCAATTTTGGTGCGGAGTCTACGAGACTTCCAGCAACAACCTACTCCGCGCCGTCCGAGTAGTTTTCGGCCCCGAGCCTAATAATGCCGAACTTTATGAGTGGCTGCTCGTCAATGGTTCTTCCCTAGTCAAACGTGCCCATCGTTCCGCACCTATACCTGGCACTATTGAAAAGCCACAGCGAGGAAATCCCAAACGCCTGCAGCGGAAAGTCAATAAGGAGCAACGCAAGACCTCAGGAGTGTCCTCGAAAGCCCAAGAAGCAACAAAGCTAAATTTCGAATTAGCTAACGCAAACAAGAAGAAAGCTTCGCGGATCGCTCGGCGCGAAGAAGCACAACGGAAATTTCAGATCCGTGCCATGAAAAAGAAGGCCAAACATAAAGGCAAGTAGTCGAAGGCGTTAAAGCGAAGTTGCAATACAGTGCGAGCAAAGCTGTGTAGTCGTGAGCCAACTTATGCGCACGTACGATCCCCGCTATATGTCTGCAAGGACAAAGGGGGCCCTAGCCTAGTGAGGGACGTGTCAACTCGGAAGATTTACGCCGTTTGAGCTTGGCTTTCCCGTGGCATATGAATATGCACTCTAGAGGTGGATAAAACTTGGGGATAAGGGGTAATTGCGGGTAATTAATTAGAATATCGTTACTGCGGGCTGTGCATACTATAAGCGAATAAGTTAAGGTAAACCTGTTTCAGGCATAGGTAAAAGCCATCCAACACTTAGAGATTGAGGCAGACGCATAAAGACGAAGCCGATTTTGGCGTGCTTAACTTTCGAAAGGAAAAGTACTGTGAAGAAGAAAATTGCAGCAGGGCTAGTTACTGCCTTGGCGGTTTCTATGTTTGCTACTCCAGGCGGGTGGGGGCGCCAGGCTGCAGGAAAGTATCATGCCGACATCCATACATTCGATTGGAACCACTTAACCATCAAGTGGATGAAATTTGTATGGTAGTAACTGCTCGGGTTAATGCACTAAGAGTGCGGCGTTCAAATAAGACAATTCTGGATATACCGCAGCTGGTGATAGATGAACGCCCCACGCTTCTACTGGGGGCTAATGGTGCTGGGAAATCAACGCTTTTTTCTGCCCTTGCATCAGATTCTTCTCCTAAGCACGGAACAGTCCTGAGGAAAGGATCTATATCTATAGTGGAGCAGAAATTTACCCCTATTACCGGTTTCACCTCCAGTGAGTACTGCGCTTATGTTGCTTGGTTGTTCGGACGAGATAAAAAGACTGCAAAGAAAGAAAGCTTAGATTGGCTAGATTTTGTAGATTTATCAAGAGTATCTAGTCAACGGTGCGAAAGCCTTAGCGGAGGAGAACGCTCTAGGCTAGCGATCGCCACTGCGTTGAACTCTGGGGCGGAAACATTACTGCTTGATGAACCTAGTGCGGCACTTGATCCACTCAACAAAGAGCATGTAACTGAGGTATACCAACGGATTGTGGATAGAGGGCATAACCTAGTTGTCTCAACGCATGATGCCGGCGAACTACAGAGACCTTTCGAGCGTGTCCTTGTTCTTGATAAGGGGAAGCTACATTTCGATGGTTCACGGCAAGATTTTGTACAGCTAGCTACAGAGTCGGGAAATACCCCAGCGCATATTCTCTCACGATCTCTTGTACGGAGAGGAAACTACAGTGATTCCTAATTTCGGCGTTAAACACTGGCTTCGTCGTCCATCATTATGGATTTGCCTTATTGGGCTAATCCTTAGCGCAGTTCCCATTTCGGAATTAGGAAAGACGCCATACTATGAGTCGAATGCTGCTCAATCTACACTGGTGTTCTTCGTAATTGCTCCTGCGGTTTCTGCCGCAATGACATGGGAAGCATCACGTTTTCGTCCTCTAGTGCAGATGGGGAGAAAATCTGTAGTTCGTATTTATGTGAACCGAATGTTTGCATGGTCGCTGATTTTTCCCCTTGGCTATGTATTAGCAAGTCTTTCACAAAGTACTGATTCTGCGCTGTTCGGCTCTTTAATCTTTTGGGTTATGCTGGCTTATTCGTCCATCGTCGGCATCTGTTGGACGCTAATCGGAAGTGCACTTGGTTTTTCGTTTAAACCACTGATATCAGTGTCTGTATCAGCTGCGCTTGCATATACGTGGTATGCGGTAGTTCCAGCTACTTCTCCTGGAGCCCTAAGACATATAACTGGTGATTTTTTAGCGTGCTGTTCTTTTGATGCAACGCTAGATGTGAAAGCAATTGGGACAGCAATTGCAGGGATTATCGGAGCTACACTGACCATAGTCTCGGCTGCGGCACTGTTTAGGCACAGTAGTAAAATGTATATGTTAACTTTCTTTTTAGGGCTTCTCTGTCTTATCGGTTCTTTTGCTTGGGCGCAGCAACTCACAGAGTTTGGTCTTGCACAAAGAGATTCTCGTCAGCTTGTTTGCTCTTCTAATGTATGCGCATGGCCTGAAATTCCTAGCGAAAATATATTACTTAATATCCAGGCGAGGGATGCTTTCTCTAAAATAGCACCTACTGAGTGGAGAGATTTTTCAGAACGTCCTGTGATGTGGGGAGATTTTTCGGAAGAGCATTTAAGTTTAAGCGGCCAATCCACGGTAGAGGGGATAGTTGGAGAGTTCGTGGATCAAGCTGGATCTGCAGAACTGATTCGTTCAGACGCTAAAATCTGCGGAATTCCGGCGAAAGATTTGGGAATTACGCTTAGTGGTCTTCCTTGGGAGCCTAATCGACAAGTTAACGTTGGAGACGTTGTTCAGCGTATCGAGCACACTGTGTGCAGAGTTAGCAATTAGCTCATGACATCATACGCATTCTTGTACTGCCGTGGGCATAAGCTAATTACTGTTTTAGTCATGGTGCTGTTTATTGGCTTTGTTCTTGCTTTTGCTGAGGGATGGTTACTAAATATCCCTTGGCTCGATGATACTGCTGGGGCAAACGTTGGCACTTTATGTTCGTTTTCTTACGCCGCATTGCCAGTGATTTTTTTCAGAAATCAGATTTCCAGGTTAGAAGCGCAAGCTTCACGGAATTGGCTGTTTATTGACGGTATAGTCCTCGTAACTTTATGGGTTATTCCTTGGGTATTTTCCCTTTGCGGCATAGGAAGCACTAGATTTGCTTATGTATCTACTGTTCTTACAGGTTTGACGCTTCTTATAGGTAGATATGTAAGTGTGGATACACTTGCTTTGTCGCTTGTAGCACAGCTTGTTTTACAAACTGCTCTTTGGCCATCATTGTCTGATACGAATTGGAAACTCCTTCTTTTCGCTTTAGAAGTTCCACCAGGCCGTATTCCATTACTATTAAGCGTGGTTTCTTTTTTCGTAAGTGTTGTTTCTTTGCGTAAATTCAAGCGCTCTGCGTTTTAGCTGGAGACGCGAACTTCGTCCTACCTGACTCAGAAGGTCTTCAATTCTCTTTGATTTCGTCCTCCATGTTTATTACGTAGCAAAACAATTGGAGGACGAATAAAATCCGATCTCCGCTTCAGATCAACACTGACGTGGAACACGTTCCCCGTGCCAGAGCGTGTCAAGTTGTTTGTGTGTGGGGGTCGGTTCACAATATCAATCTTGGTAGCATGCTGCACCTGTCGATGTCGGAAGCCTCGAGTGTATCGGGGAGGGGCTTTGAGGGGCTTGGGTTACGGCTCTCCATACCAAATCAGGAAAATTTAGAAACTTCGGTACATAAAATATTTTAAATTTTCGGTTTTCCTAGCGCAGGGTTAAAAGTAAGCCCCTAAGCCCCCACATCAATCAGTATGTCTACCACGCGCAGTATTTCGTCCACTGCCCGTAGACGGGGTTACTGTATCGTACCTATAACCCAGGTTCTGGTAAGTCAGAGCTCCTACGCACCCTCGTCACCGCGCTTGCGGCTACCCATAGCCCGGACGAGCTGAACCTCGTACTGGTGGATTTTAAAGGCGGCGCTACTTTCTTAGGATGTGACCACCTGCCGCATACCTCTGCGGTGATTACTAACTTGGAAGAGGAATCTACGCTGGTAGAGCGCATGTACGATGCCATCTCCGGCGAGATAAACCGCCGCCAGGAGTTGTTGCGCACCGCCGGAAACTTCGCCAACGTCAGCGAGTACAACGCCTCCGCCGCCGCAGTACGCGAGCACGGGCCACTGCCCGCCTTGGTCATTGTTGTTGACGAGTTCTCGGAGCTTTTGGGCCAGCACCCTGATTTTGCGGAACTTTTCGTTGCCGTTGGCCGCTTGGGGCGCAGTCTCCACGTGCACCTGCTTTTAGCCTCTCAAAGACTTGAAGAAGGCCGGTTGCGGGGGCTGGATTCCCACCTGTCCTACCGAATCGGGCTAAAAACCTTCTCTTCGGCGGAATCCCGTCAAGTATTGGGCGTGGCCGATGCCTACCATTTGCCCGGCCAACCCGGCGCGGGCTACCTCAAGTCTGATGCCGAGGCGTTGATTCGTTTCCAAGCCTCCTATGTTTCTGGGCCCGTGCCGCGCCGGGCGATAGCTGAAGCTCATGGGGACGGACCCGCCGTAGCCCGCGGCCGCGTGCAGTTCTTTCGAGGTTGGGCAGAGGAGGAAGAAAGCACTAGCCCTGTGGTTGTTCTCGATGACACCACCACTGTGCTTAGCGAGGTCGTGCGTGCCGCGGCAGAAGAAGCCCGATTGCGTGATCAATCGGCGCACCGTATCTGGCTGCCGCCGCTACCACCGGTCATTGAGCTATCTGCATTACCCGGACTGTCTAGCGGAGCGGACGTGGGCGCCTCGTCGTTTGTTGCAGGTAACGGGACGCTGCTGGCTCCCGTCGGCATTATCGATAGGCCGTATTATCAACGTCTAGATGAACTGATAATTGATTTCCACCAGCACGGCGGGCACATGGCCCTATGCGGCGGCCCGCAGTCAGGAAAATCAAGTGCGCTGCGCACCATCGTCTCGGCTCTGGCGCTACGGCATAGCCCCAAGGCGGCACGCTTCTACGTCATCGATTTGGGTGGCGGTCAGCTAGCGTCTTTGGAGAGACTTCCCCACGTTGCCGGAGTTGCTGGACGAGATGAAGGGGAAAAGGTGCGGCGAATCGTGGACGAAGTAGCCGGCTTTATTCGCCGCCCGGAACAGTGCGCAACCTTCCTCGTTATCGATGGCTGGCACCACATTGGCACCTCCAAT
Organism: Corynebacterium sp. KPL4072; assembly: GCF_037908395.1. Lineage (NCBI taxonomy): Bacteria > Bacillati > Actinomycetota > Actinomycetes > Mycobacteriales > Corynebacteriaceae > Corynebacterium > Corynebacterium sp. KPL4072. The sequence continues at coordinate 121,122 of NZ_JBBMGE010000003.1, read as the reverse complement.
GCAGAGTTTGAAGACATAGCGGAGAAAGTTACAGAGATCGTCGCCGATGGCGCCTCTGCCCACGTACATGTCATCATTGCCACCTCGCGGTGGACCACGATGCGCCCCGCCATTCGCGATCTCATAGCCAACCGACTTGAGCTGCGTCTTGGTGAGTCCTTGGATTCGCTAATTGACCGCAAGTTGCAGCAGAAGCTACCCAGCGCGCCGGGCCGCGGGCTTACCTTGGCCGGAGAGAATATGCTTTTGGCTCGCACATCAAACCAGGACATCGCCCACATTTGCCGCGTTCATGCCGCAGCCGATCCAGTTCCGCAACTCAAGATGCTGCCCGCGGTACTCACCCCGTCTGCCCTTGCTACTCAAGGGAACGTTCCCGACGGCGAGATCGCCTGGGGTATCGGCGGACGGGATCTCGATCCGCTGACGTGGAATCCATCGCGCGAGCCGCATCTAGTGGCCATAGGAGCGCAGGGTTGCGGCAAGTCCACCTTCTTGGCGCAGATAATGCGCGGCATCTGCGCCTTCGCGCGGGAAGACGCTCGCCTTGTGGTCATCGACCAGCGGCGGGCTCACTTAGGAACCTTGAACCAAGACATGGTTGCCGCTTATGCCGCAACGCAGACAAGTGCACAAGAGACCATTCTCGATACTGTCCGGACACTGGAATCCCGCCTGCCGGGCCCGGATATTACCCCAGCGCAGCTCGCCACACGAGACTGGTGGGAGGGCCCAGATATCTACTTAGTCATCGACGATGCGGACCTGCTGAGCGATATTGCCCTTTCACCGCTCCTGGAGCTACTCCCGCACGCCCGCGACATTGGCTTGCATCTCATCGTCGCTCGCAAGTCTGGTGGCATTGGCCGCGCCCTTTTCGGCCAATTCTTCTCTGCAGTGCGCGATCTTCAACCAGCGTTGCTGCTTTTCGACGCCGACCGGGACGAAGGCACCATCTTTGGCCTTAAACCCAGCCAACAACCACCCGGTCGCGGTCAGTGGAGCATCCGCGGTGAAAACCTTGGCGTCGCCCAAGTGGTGTACCCAGAAGGAGAGAAGTAAATGACCACCAACCTCAGCGCGAATTCGCACACCGACGCCCCAATCACTGACGGTGGGGAGACTAACGCCGTACCAATTACCGTCACGATCCTGGACGCGGTCACCATTTTTGAAGGGCCTGATTCGGTATACCGCTACGACCTGCCGGGTACCGGCATCGTGGAAGGTTGGGCTTTGGGCCAGGTCATGGATCAGATTTCAAAGTTGGCCGGACCGTCCTGGCCCGACGTGGAAGCTTGCGTGGTGGCAGACTCGTCCGGCACGGACATTGCGCAGGAAGCCACCACCATCGTCAGCCGGCAATTGGAAGTCACCGGGGTGCGGCTCATTGACCCAGAACCAGCTATCTCCTCGTTAGCTACGTCAACCTCATTTGGAACCCCTACTCATCCGGCTACGGAGATTGCGGAACCAGCTTCTCCCACCAGAGTGATGGAAGCGCCAGCCTATGATGAGCCAGTAACACCAAGCTGGTCCGACCGGCTGCGCGGTTGGCTCGGGGCTATTGATATCTTCCACCTCGCAATTGCAGTGGTCATTATTGCCGTTGCCGGAGCTTCCTGGTGGGCTATCGGCGCACGAGATTCAGCAGACAGTGATGCCGCCTCAGGTGATTCCCGCCCACAACCACGCGCTGCAGAGCCGAGCCGCGATACCGCGGTGGAATCCGTACCCAACTCGCCAGAGTCTGGTGCCACGGGTGCTGCAGAACCGGGTGGTGATGAATTACATCCGGGAGAAAAGCGCTTAGATATTGAGGGAATGTCTGTGGTCGTTCCCACCGGGTTTCATACCAAGGTAGAAGATGGGTTGGTTACCGCCACCGGGGAGGATCCGAACCTGCGTATCCTATTGGCGGCGGATGAAATGTTTAACGTTCCGGCGGATGCACTTTTTAAAGAAATCCGCGCGCAGGTCGACGAAGACCCGGCGCTACGCGATGCTACCGATAAGGCCGGGCGCCTGAGCTATACCGAAGACCCAGGGGACGGCTCTTTGGTGGAGTGGACTACCTGGGAAGACCGTGGGCATCAGATGTCTGTGGGGTGCCATACCCGCCACAATTCCAATGCTGTCCAAAAGGCAGCCTGCCGCATGGCTACGGAAAGCCTGGTCAAAAAATAGTCTTAAAAACTTTGTCCCAGACGGGAACCGTTTGGCAGAAAGTTCAGTCCAATAAAGGTGAGAAAGCACAGATGCTTTTTCGGGGGAATATACACAATCTCATCCGCCCTAAGGAGGGGCGCACTCTTATGTCTCAGACTTTCAAGACACAAGCCGATGTCATGGTTGCCACCGCCGGCAAAGTCGATAACACCAATGATGAAGTCCAAGGCGAGCTCACCCGCCTGCAGGGAGTCGTCGACTCTGTGCGCGGAAGCTGGGTAGGCCAAGCCCAGGTCTCATTCGATGACCTGATGCAGCGCTACAACACCTCTGCACAACAGCTGCGCGAGGCATTGGCCTCTATCTCTGACAATATCCGCAACAACGCCCACAACTTCGACAACGTGGAAGCAGAAAACGCCCAGGCATTCTCCAATGTTGGTGGCGGCCTCGCCCTCTAAACCGCACTGCACAGTTCTCTAGTCCACTGACCAAAACCTATAGATTCACAGAAGGGAATCCACCACCACATGTCCGAGATCAAGTACGAATTCGGTGCCATTTCTTCCGCCGCAGCTGATATCAACGCCACCTCAGGTCGCATCAACAGCACCTTGGCAGACCTGAAGGTGCGGCTGCAGCCGATGGTGAGCACTTGGGAGGGCGAGTCCGCAGTGGCTTATAACCAGGCACAGGCCAAGTGGGACAAGGCATCTCAGGAACTCAATACCGTGCTCGCGACCATCTCCAAGACCGTCTCTCAGGGCAATGATGCAATGAGTGACGTTAATCGTCGCGCCGCCGCAAGCTGGGGTTAGATCCGCGCCCCGCCTGCACTGTTTCAGGCTGTCTTGGCCGAGCTTGCGGTGCCACTGACCACACCCGAGTGGCAGGAGGCGGACGCAGCCGCAGTCTTGGCAAAAGATTGCAGCGTGAGCACTTTTTGACCAATACCTCTTTTCCTCTCTTCCACCTTTTCAAGTCGTACCTTTCTAGTCCACACCCACGAGCCGGTACCTTCCGTTTGAGCCGCGGAAGGTACCGGTTTCGGCGTTTTGGTTTTCGAGCAGGTGAGCAAGTAGGGTAGGAGACCTATGTGTTCGCTCGTCGGTTAGCAGCTGGCGAAGCGCTCCCTGCAGGTCTCCACCGGCCGCTGTACGGGAGTGGATGGATGCTTAGCGCTGGCCGGCAGTTCCGAGACAGACTTTCAAGGAGTCAAATTGTCTACTTTCCACCCAAAGAGCGGTGACATCACCCGCAAGTGGTACGTCATCGACGCTACTGATGTGGTGCTGGGCAAGCTCGCTTCCACCGTTGCAGACCTGCTGCGCGGCAAGCGCAAGCCACAGTTCGCACCGAACGTTGACGCTGGTGACCACGTCATCATCCTCAACGCTGACAAGATCCACGTTTCTTCCGTTAAGCGCGGCCGCGAGATGCGCTACCGTCACTCCGGCTACCCGGGCGGCCTGAAGTCCATGACCCTGGGTCAGTCTTTGGACGCCAACCCGGTTCGCGTTATCGAAGAAGCCGTTGCCGGCATGATGCCGCACAACAAGCTCTCCCGCGCTTCCATCAAGAAGCTGCACGTCTTCGCAGGCGAAGAGCACCCGTACGCCGGCCAGAAGCCGGAAACCTTCGAGTTTAAGCAGGTGGCACAGTAATGTCTGAGCAGAACATCGACAACAACGTAGCCGACGCTGCTGACATCGCTGCAGCAAGCGCCGCTACCGAAGAGTTCACCAACACCATCGGTGATTCCATCGCACCGGCCGAGACCGAAGAGGTTGAGGCTGCCGCTCCGGTACACGAGGGCCCGATCCAGACCGTCGGACGCCGTAAGCGCGCCGTCGCTCGTGTTCGCCTTGTTGCTGGCTCCGGCCAGATCGTGGTTAACGGCCGCGAGTTCGGCGAGTACTTCCCGAACAAGCTGCACCAGCAGGACATCCTGTTGCCGCTTACCCTGCTGGAGCGCGAGAACCAGTTCGACCTCAAGGTCACCGTCAACGGTGGCGGCCCAACCGGTCAGGCTGGCGCCCTGCGTCTGGCTATCGCTCGTGCACTGAACATCTACAACCCAGGTGACCGCACCGCCCTCAAGAAGGCTGGTCTGCTCACCCGTGATGCTCGTGCAGTTGAGCGTAAGAAGGCTGGTCTGCACAAGGCACGTCGCGCACCGCAGTACTCCAAGCGTTAATCTCGCTTCTACTGCGCGCGCAAACGCCGAGAATGCCGCTGCTTCCCTTTTGGAGGAGGCGGCTTTCGTCGTTTTATGGAAGCGCGGGTGGAAGGAATATTGCTCAACCTGTCGATAAACCAAAAGCTTGATTTCGCCTAAACTGCCCCAACATGCAATCGCTGGGCACAGGCATGCATAATTGACTGCATGACTCGACTTTTTGGAACCGATGGCGTTCGCGGCCTCGCGAACAAGAAGCTGACTCCGATTCTGGCCTTGCAACTAGGCCAGGCCGCTGCGGAGGTATTCACCGCCCAGCGGGAATCCTATGAGCGTCGGCCGTTGGCCATTATTGGTCGCGACCCGCGCGTTTCCGGCGAGATGCTGGATGCGGCGATTGCCTCCGGTTTGGCCTCCCGCGGCGTTGACGTGGTGCGCGTGGGGGTGTTGCCGACCCCGGCGATTGCCTACCTGACGGATGATTATGGCGCGGATCTCGGCGTAATGATTTCTGCCTCCCACAACCCTATGCCGGATAACGGCATTAAGTTCTTCTCCGCCGGCGGCAAGAAGCTACCGGACGAAATAGAAGACAAGATTCAGGCCACTATGGAAAACCTCACTGAAGACGGCCCGACTGGCACCAAGTTGGGGCGCATCATTTCGGAGGCGCCAGACGGACGCGAGCGCTACCTCAACCATTTAAAGGAAGTGGTCTCCACGGATTTGAGCGGCATCAAGGTGGTCGTAGATACCGCCAATGGTGCGGCCTCCAAGGTTGCTCCCATCGCCTATGAGGCGGCCGGGGCTGAGGTTATTGCTATCCACAATGAGCCGAACGCCTTTAATATCAATGAGGACTGCGGTTCGACGCATATTGAAAAGGCACAGGCGGCCGTCGTCGAGCATGGCGCCGATTTGGGCCTGGCCCACGATGGTGACGCCGACCGTTGCTTGGCTGTGGACGCCGAGGGCAATGTGATTGACGGCGACCAGATTATGGCGCTGTTGGCCGTGGGCATGAAGGATGATAATGACCTGCGCTATAACACCTTGGTAGCAACCGTGATGTCCAACCTAGGCCTGAAGCTGGCGATGCAGGAACAAGGCATCGAGGTGCGTCACACCGCAGTAGGCGACCGCTATGTTCTAGAAGAGCTCAACCGCGGCGATTTCTCCTTGGGCGGCGAGCAGTCCGGCCACGTGGTGTTGACGGATGATTGCACGACCGGCGACGGCACCCTTACCGGCCTGTCTATCATGGCGCGCATGGCCAAGTCCGGGAAGTCCCTAAAGGAATTAGCATCGGTAATGACCGTGCTACCGCAGGTGCTCATCAACGTGCCGGTTTCTGATAAGGGCGTCATCATGGATGCCCCCGAAGTACAAGAAGCCATCGCTCAGGCCGAGGAAGAACTCGGCGAGACCGGCCGCGTCCTGCTGCGACCTTCCGGCACCGAGGAAGTTTTCCGCGTCATGGTAGAGGCTGCGGACAAGGAGCAGGCCCGCAAGGTTGCAGGGAGGCTTTCCGCCATCGTTTCTTCGGTCTAGAGTCACCGCTTAGTGTGGAAGATTTTTATAATCCGAGGGAACCATTTGGCGCAATCCCCAGTCCAATGAAGGTGAGAACTTTTACCGCATATGGATTTGGGGGAATACACAAGTGTCTGAGGTTTTTCTTCGCCCCTTGGAGGCGATGTCCGCATTACGGCAGGTCGTAGCCGATAACGACGAGCAACGCGATGCCCACCGGGCCGAGGTACCGGATTTTCCGGTGGCCGCGGCTGGACGCAATTTTGGCGGCCACGGTGAGCGCATTCGTGATGCCTTGGCGCGCATCCATGAGCGCGGCGGGCAGAGGTTGGATAATTTATCCGCCACCGCCCACGCCGCTCATGAACAGGTGCGCGCCTTCGCCGATTTTGATGAGTCCTTTGGCAGCTCCTTTGCACGCGGTAGGGAGGCTGGCAGCAAGTGAGTACGCTGACAAAATCCCTGTTGGGGGACTACTCTAACGCTATTTCTCAATTCCAATTCGCCTGCCTGGGCAGCTACTCGGGCCCCAGCATGCCGATGAATCTACTAGGAGAGTTAGTCGGTGCGGTTGATGGCATTGCGCCCGAAAATTTGGTGAAAAATACCGTTGCGGCCGTGGGCGGCAATCGCCCGAAGGGAGGCGGTGCTGGACTAGCGGGCTATTTGCAGCAGGATGATTCCGAGGTTGCTCAGGGCGCCATGCGTGAGCACCTGTGCGGCGTGCAGGAAGACTTCGACATTGACCGCCAAGATGCCGCACATCTGACTAGCTCGGCGGAGCAGTGCTCAGGCGCTATTGCTGACGTCGTTGATGTCTCTGACACGGCCCTTACCGAGCTCGTCTCTGCGGTCATCCCACTGTTAAATATTTTGTCCATGGTCGCCACCAAACACCCTTTAGCCAGGTTCATCATCCCGATTCTTTCCACGATCGGGGGGCAAATTATTGAGGAGACAAATCACAATATCGCCAGCACCTGCCGCGACCGCGATGATGCGATCGAATCCTGTTATAGCGAGTTCGAATCGCGCTGTGAGTGCGTCTGTGAGCGCCCATTGCCAGAAGAATCTCCGAAGCCGGCGAAGCCTACAGATGATGCCTGCCCCGCACCAGTAGAAAAGTGCCCGGATACCCCAGCTCCCACCAAGCCGATGCCGAAGGAAGAGTGCCCGCCTCCGCAGTCCACCGAGCCTGCCCAAGTGGAGTGCCCACCAGAGTCCAAGCCCATGCCAGAGCCTGACTCCAAGCCGGAATCACACCATGCCACTTCCAAGCCGCCACAACCGACGCCTCTTTCACCAACGCCTACTCCACCTGAGCCATGCCCTGCACCGGAGCCTGCAGCCGAGACGGAAATGCACACGGAGACCTCATCAGAGCATGGTGCTGGGTGCCACTGCTGTGAGTGCACCGAGCAGTCAAACACCGAGCGGACAGTACAGCCGGAGTGCGAAGTAGGGACCACTAAGCCAGCACAGGCGGAGATCATTCCGCCGGAGGAGCCGCCAGAACAGCCGGAGCGGGTAGAAGAGCCATGTCCCGAGCCAGAAGCTAATCCAGAGCCGAAGCTCAAGCCAGAAATGGATACCGAACCCGCTTCTGAACCGGGCACAAGCGAGGAACCTCTGTGCCCAGACAATACCGCGGAGAGTACTGAAGAATGCGTGGATAAGAGCCAAGCCAGCTCAGGAGGCTGTGAGATCGAATCCTCCTGTAGCGGTAGCCTCGGCCTGGTCGGAGCCGGAATCGCATTGGTGGGAGTGGGCCTCATAGTGGAAGGCGCTGCACAGTGCTTGGAGAACATGTCCGAACTGGATTGTCCGGTGCAAGAACCCGAACCCGAGACTGTAGATGAGCCGGAGCCTGATCCCTGCCCTGAGCCTAAGCCAGAGCCAGAACCGGAGCCTTGCCCTGAACCTGAACCGACTGGTGATGACGGAGTCATAACACCGCCCCCAGAGCTGTCTCAGGTAGAGGAGCCAACGCCGCCGCCAGAGAAGGTGGCTCACCTCCAAGCCGCCGGTCCAGCGGAGGCCCCGGCACCGGCTTCTGAGCCAGCACCTGAGCAGGGCCCAGCACCGAGCCAGGCACCGGACCCAGCACCTGTACCGGATCCAGCGCCAGCGCCACAGCAGGAGGCGGCACCCGCACCAGAAGAACCATCCATTAAGGCACGAAAGGCAGGGCAGTGGTAATGAATAATGATTTCGCAGAGTTTGCGCAGGGCTTTCGAGAAAGGACGGCTAAACGCTTGCTGGAATTTGAAAAAACGCTGGCGAAAGCGCAAGACGAGCTTGAAAAATCCGCGGATAAGGCCATGCAGGAGGCACGGAGGGAGAAGGGGCAAGTGGGGCGTCGACAAGCAGCGGCGCCCAGGCCCCGATATGGCGCTGCCCCGGCGCGTTCACGAAACGCGTCGGGGCAGGTGCAATCAGTGCTGCGGCGGGGCTAAAGCCTTAGGCGTCGCGGGTTACGCCGGCGCGCTCGGCCAGGTCTTCGCCTACCAGGCTTTCTACCTTCTTCGCGCTTGCCTCTGGATCTGCAAAGGCGGCGTAGGTGGAATCATCATTTAGGGTGGCCAGCAGGAAGCCGGTGAGCAAACCGCGGGTGATTTCGGTAGGGCCGGACTGGAAAGCAGCCGTTCCGATGGCCAACTTGCGCAGGCGATCCTCGGTAAAACCAGCCTGGCTACCCTTGTCGATGGCGCGGAAGCACACCGGGCCACGCCAGTTATAGGCCAGCTTGGCGGGGTTGCCAGCATTGAAGATGTCTTCTTGGCCGGAACCGATGACTAGGCCCGGGGTGTCAATGCGGCGGGCAGCCTGCACCGCAGAGGGGGAGGTGACCGAGGGGTAAATAGCGGCGACGGCGGCGACTTTCTTATTGTCCAAGGCCCCAAGCACGGCGGTGCCACCGCCCATGCCGTGGCCAATCATGCCGAGCTTGCCCGGGGAGACCGTAATGTTTCCGGAGCCTAGCTTTACCCCGGCGGCAATCTGCAACGCGGATTCCATATCCGCAGCTAGGTTGCGGTGGTCGGGGAAGGGGCCGGTCTCAGAATCGGGGGCTACCACGACGATGCCCCAGCTAGCCAGGTGGCGCAGGGTGGCGTGGTAATCCTTAATTTTGTGCATCCAGTCATGGCCAAAAGCCACCGCGGGCAGGCTCTGGCCCTCCGCGGGGGTATAAACCTTGCCGGTGATTCCGGCATAGTCAAGGTCGCCAACCAAAACTCGGTTGCGGCCACGCTTCGACAACGTTGCTAGATGTTTTTTCAAATTCGCAGACACGCATTCCAGGATAGATGAAGATCACCCGCCAGGCGGGAAAGGGTGCGGGTTTATCTGAGAAAAATCTACGCAGTATCCGGCCGAGGAGCGGGTGTGGCGGCGAGCTTTCCTAAGCCCCTCCTAACTTGCGACGCTAAGCGCAGGGGAGTGCAATGTGTGAACAACTACGTACTCTTTTTCTGGGAAGGCAGGCTGCGGTACATGACTACCGGCGTCGTTGATGTGCAAGAACTTTCTACTCGCTATGGGATGGAGGTAAAGACCGAAGTCATTGACCGCGTGGCACATGCCTCCGATGCCTCGCACTACCTGTACACCCCCAAGGCAGTCATCGAGGCTCGCTCCGCCGAGCATGTGGCGGCCATCTTCCGTGCGGGCCGGCAGCAGAATGTTCCGGTAACTCTGCGCTCCGGTGGCACCTCTCTGGCAGGTCAGGCTTCCGGCGATGGATACCTGGTGGATGTGCGCAAGCACTTCCGCGGTATAGAAGTTCTTGATGAGGGCAAGCGCGTGTGCGTCCAGCCCGGCGCGACGGTGCGTCAGGTCAACGCCCGCCTAGGCCTGCGCAACCGTAAACTGGGGCCGGATCCGGCCAGCGAGTCTGCCTGCACCATCGGCGGCGTGGTGGCTAATAACTCCTCCGGCATGGCCTGCGGCACTGAGCTCAATACGTATAACACTCTGGAATCGCTGACCTTTGTGCTGCCTACCGGCACCGTAATTAACACCGCCGATCCCGATGCAGACCGGCAGTTCCAGGAGCAGGAACCGGAGCTGGTGGACACGCTTATCCGCCTGCAGCGCCGTGTACGCGATAACCAGGAATCCGTGGATATTATCCGCCGTCACTTCCAGCTGAAAAACACGATGGGCTATGGTCTCAATTCCTTCCTCGACTTTGATAGCCCGGTCAAGCTTTTTGAGCACCTGCTTATCGGTTCGGAAGGAACCCTGGCCTTCATTGCGGAAGCGGTTTTCCGCACGGTGCCGATTTCTAAGCTGACCACCACCACGGTGGCCGTATTTGATGATCTCAGCGCTGCCACCAAGTCCCTGCCGGCACTTTTGGAGACCGGAGCGGCCACCCTGGAGCTGATGGACTCTGCCTCTATTCGCGTCGGTCAAGGCTTTGATAAGGTGCCGCAGGCCATTACCGGTTTCGATGTGGATAAGCAGGCCGCGTTGCTCATTGAGTATCACGCTGATGCCCAAGAGGAACTGCAGGAGAAAGAAAGCAAGGGATCGCAGCTCTTGCGCGAATTGCCGCTGCAGTCCCCGGCAGCCTTCTCGGCTGATGCCACAACGCGCACTACCGCTTGGAATTTCCGCAAGGGTCTGTACGCCCAGGTAGCAGAGGCGCGCCCGTCAGGCACGACGGCCCTTTTGGAAGACATCGTCGTGCCTGTCGGCGATCTGGCAGATACTTGTTCTTCGCTGCAGGAACTCTTTGCCCGCTATGGATATGATGATGCCGTCATTTTCGGCCACGCCAAGGACGGCAATATCCACTTCCTGCTTACGGACCGCTTTGAAGGCGATGATGCCATCGGTCGCTATAACGGTTTCAACGAGGGCATGGTGGACTTGGTCCTCTCGGCCGAGGGCAATCTCAAGGCGGAACACGGCACCGGCCGCGCCATGGCGCCGTATGTGCGCCGCCAGTACGGCGATGAGCTCTATGAGGTAATGCAGGAACTCAAGCGGGCCTGCGATCCCACCAACACGATGAACCCCGGCGTCATCTTGGACGATGACCCCGATGCACACATCAAAAACATCAAGCTCAATCCCACCGTGGAAGAGGAAGTAGACCGCTGCGTGGAGTGCGGCTACTGCGAGCCGGTCTGCCCGTCGCGCGACCTCACGCTTACCCCACGCCAACGCATTGTGGTGCGCCGCGCCCGCAAGCGCGCGGAAGAAGCTGGCGATAGCCAACTCGTCGCTGAGCTAGATCGGGCCTACGAGTACATGGGCGTCGAGACCTGCGCCGTGGATTCGATGTGCCGCACTGCCTGCCCAGTAGGCATCGATACCGGCAAGTTCATCAAGCGCTTGCGCCGCGAGGAAGCCCAGCCAGCGCAGCAAAAGCTGTGGGGTGCTGCCGCCAAGAACTGGCAGGTAGTCAGCCAAGGCGCCGGGGTAGCGCTTACCGGCGCGCACCTATTGCCCACCGAGCTAGTCAAAAAGGTTACCGATGTGGGCCGCAGTCTCATCGGTGCCGATAATCTCCCGCAGTACCAGCCAGAGTTGGGCAAGGGCGGCAAGTCCCGCGGCCGCTTGGCCGGCCGCGTAGGTGATCGCTATGCCCAGACCACCGGAATCTATCTGCCCGCCTGCGTGAACACCATGTTCGGCCCGCAAGGCGGCGGCAAGGGTGCTACCGATTCCTTTGTGGCACTCTTGGAGCGCGCCGGGGTCGCGCTGGAGGTTCCGCAGGGCATCGACAAGCTTTGCTGTGGTACACCATGGTCTTCCAAGGGCATGCATGCCGGCCACGATGCAATGGAGCAGCGCGTGCGCGATATCGTCATGGACGCTACTGATGGTGCGCGCCTGCCGGTTATCGTGGACGCCAGCAGCTGCACCGCTGGCTTTAAAGATATGTTGGAGTCGGTGGGTATCACCGTTATTGACGCCATTAGCTTTACGGCCGATACCTTGCTGCCGCAGCTGGAAGTAAAGAATCCAGTGGCTTCCGTGACTGTGCACCCTACCTGCTCTGCTTTCCAACTGGGCATGATGGATGATGTAGAAAAGGTGGCCCGCGCCGCCGCGGCCGAGGTACACATTCCCACCGAGTGGAATTGCTGTGGCTATGCCGGCGACCGCGGCATGCTTCACCCGGAGCTTACCGCTGCCGCCACCCGCGCCGAAGCGGCACAGGTCAGGGCAATCGGAGCGCAGTATCACGCCTCGACCAACCGCACTTGCGAGCTTGGTCTCACCCGAGCCACCGGCGAGGATTACCACCACATTTTGGAGCTTTTGGAACAGGCATCGCGCTAGTTTTCCCAGCACAGTAGCGGGTGGGGTGCCGTGCCTTGCTTGCCGACGCCCCGCCCGCCTAGAGCTTTGCCCCTTGTGCTGTAAAATCAGCAACCATGTGTGGAATTGTTGGATATATTGGTCACGCTGGTGGTGGCCGTGATTACTTCGCCCTCGACGTAGTTCTAGAAGGGCTGCGCCGTTTGGAATACCGCGGTTATGACTCCGCTGGCGTAGCAATGTACGCCGATGGAGATATCAGCTGGCGCAAGAAGGCCGGTAAGGTCGCTGCGCTGGATGCTGAGATTGCAGCCCGCCCGTTGCCTGACTCCGTGCTGGGTATCGGCCATACCCGCTGGGCTACCCATGGTGGCCCCACCGACCTGAATGCGCACCCGCACGTGGTCGATGGCGGCAAGCTGGCAGTGGTACACAACGGCATCATCGAGAACTTTGCGGAGCTCAAGTCCGAGCTTTTGCACAAGGGCTATAACTTTGTTTCCGAGACCGATACCGAGGTCGCTGCCACCTTGCTGGGAGATGTCTTCCACAACGAGGCAGCCGGTGACCTGACCAAGGCTATGCAGCTAACCTGCGCTCGCCTGGAGGGCGCGTTTACCCTGCTAGCCATCCACGCCGAGCAGGCCGATCGCATTGTTGCCGCTCGCCGCGACTCCCCGCTGGTTATCGGCTTGGGCGAGGGCGAGAACTTCCTCGGCTCCGATGTATCCGGCTTTATTGATTACACCAAGTCTGCCGTGGAGATGGACAACGACCAGGTTGTGACCATCACCGCGGACGAAGTGGAAATTACCGATTATGAGGGCAACCCTGCACAGGGCAAGCCTTTTGAAATCAAGTGGGATGCCGCCGCTGCGGAAAAGGGCGGCTTTGATTCCTTCATGGAAAAGGAAATCCACGACCAGCCTTCCGCCGTGCGCGATACCCTGCTGGGCCGCTTCGATGAGCAAGGCCAACTGACCCTCGATGATCTGCGCATCGATGAGACCGTGCTGAAGTCCATCGACAAGATCATCGTCATTGCCTGCGGTACCGCCGCCTACGCCGGCCACGTGGCGCGCTACGCCATCGAGCACTGGTGCCGCATTCCTACCGAGGTCGAGCTCGCCCACGAGTTCCGCTACCGCGATCCGATCGTGAACGAGAAGACCCTCGTTGTTGCGCTGTCCCAGTCCGGCGAGACCATGGATACCTTGATGGCCGTGCGCCACGCCCGCCAGCAGGGCGCCAAGGTTATTGCCATCTGCAATACCCAGGGCTCGTCCATCCCGCGCGAATCCGACGCCGCGCTCTACACCCACGCCGGCCCGGAAATCGCCGTGGCCTCCACCAAGGCCTTCCTCGCGCAGATTACCGCCACCTACCTGCTTGGCCTCTACCTGGCTCAGCTGCGCGGCAATATGTTCGCCGATGAGATCCAGGGCGTTCTTGCTGAGCTGCGCCACATGCCGGATAAGGTCCAAAGCGTCATCGACGAGGAAGACCAGGTGGCCAACCTGGCCAATTCCATGAAGGACGCGGAATCCGTGCTCTTCTTGGGCCGCCACGTCGGCTTCCCTGTGGCGCTAGAGGGCGCGCTGAAGCTCAAGGAGATCGCTTATCTGCACGCCGAGGGCTTTGCCGCAGGCGAGCTCAAGCACGGCCCAATTGCGCTTATTGAGGAAGGCCAGCCGGTCTTCGTTATCGTGCCATCCCCACGTGGCCGCGACTCCCTGCACTCCAAGGTCGTCTCCAATATTCAGGAGATCCGTGCCCGCGGTGCCATCACCATCGTGATCGCGGAAGAAGGCGATACCGCCGTGGAGGATTACGCAAACCACGTCATCCGCATCCCGAAGGCCCCGACCCTCATGCAGCCGCTGCTGGCTACCGTGCCACTGCAGATCTTCGCCGCCCACGTAGCCAAGTCCAAGGGCTACGACGTGGACCAGCCGCGCAACCTGGCCAAGTCCGTGACCGTGGAGTAATCCGCTCCAAGCGTCCGCCGTTAGGCCCCCTTACCTGCCGCGTTTCTTGCGTGGTAGGAAAGGGGGCTTCCTTTTTGTTTGTACAAATCTGTGTAGGCACGTTGCTCGCTCACCGGCCGCTACCCGCCCGAATTCAGCAAAGGGGTGAGCAGTGGCACAATGGTGGACATGCTGAAAACCACCATTGATCTCTCCGCCATTGCGCACAACGTCCGCCTCATCAAGGAAAAGGTAGGGCCTGAGGTCAAGCTCATGTGCGTGGTCAAGGCCGATGCCTATGGCCACGGCGCGGCCAAAGTCGTGCCGGTAATGGCGCGTGCAGGCGCGGATAGCTTTGGAGTGGCCACTCTGCGGGAGGCGGTGGATTTGCGCCGCGCGGGTGTGGAGGCACCCATCGTGGCGTGGATTTGGCAGACGGACGAAATCCTCGAAGAGGCACTTGCCTGTGGCATTGAGGTAGCAGTTAACTCTCTTGAACAGGCACATAAGCTGGTTAAAGCCGATTTTCCTGCTGAGGTATATGTCAAGGTAGAAACCGGCATGCACCGTTCCGGTGTGGATGAAGAGGATTGGGCGGACACTTTTAAGGTGCTGCGCGACGCCCCACATATCAAGGTTCTCGGCCTTATGTCGCACTTTGCCTGTGCTGATGAGCCGGATAATCCACACAACGACGCCCAAGAGGAGGCGTTTCGCAAGGCCCTGCGGCTCGCGCGCGAGATTGGGCTGGAGTGTCCAGTCAATCACCTGGCCAATTCACCAGCTGTGCTGACGCGTCCTTCCTCCTATTTTGAGCAGGTACGTGTAGGCGCCGCCTGCTATGGTTTGGAGCCTATTGACGGCCGCGAGCATGGTCTGCGCCCAGCCATGACTTGGTCCGGGCTGATTTTTAACGTAAAGCCGATTCAGCCAGGGGAAGGCACCTGTTATGGACTGACCTGGAAGGCGGATAAGCCGGGATTTTTGGCCACCGTGGATTGCGGATACGCCGATGGTCTACCGCGTGGTTATCAAGGCGACTTGCATGTAGGCATCGGCGGGCACCTGTATCCACAGGTAGGCCGAATCTGTATGGATCAGATTGTGGTGGACTTGGGCGACAACCCCCATGGCGTGGACACGGGTCAAGCTGCCGTGATTTTCGGCAACGGGGGAGTATCGGCTACGGATCTCGCCGCGGCGGCAGGAACCATCAACTACGAGGTGGTCTGCTTGCCCGATGGCCGCACCGAACGCGAATACATAGGAGAAGAAGATGCGCAGTAGCTTTCCGGAATCCGGCAGCCGTGACCTATCCACGGTGGAAGAAACCTATGCTTTCGGCGAAGAGCTGGGCGCGGCGCTCGAGGCTGGCGATGTGGTGATCCTGGATGGGCCATTGGGGGCTGGAAAGACGACGCTAACGCAGGGCGTCGCCAAGGGCATGCAGGTCAAGGGGCGGGTAACCTCGCCGACCTTCGTGATTGCCCGGGTGCACCGCTCAACCGTAGGTGGGCCGGACCTCGTTCACGTTGATGCCTACCGTTTGCTCGATGAAGGCGGCGCTAATTCCGGGGATCCGCTAGGGGAGCTCGATGCTTTGGACTTGGACACGGAGCTAGAAGACGCCGTGGTCATTGCCGAATGGGGTGGGGGACTAGTAGAGCAGATTGTGGAGCACTACCTGTTTATTAGCATCGACCGCGAGCCGGCGGAATACGCGGGCGCAGACGAGGATGTTCGCCGCTTTACGTGGTCGTTGCGGGGCGGTCATTAGCACAAATGTCCGCCTAAAGTGCGGATAAGTGATGAATCTCCTACGCGGAGAATTTGCCCCGGGTATAACCAGTGCGTAATTCTATTGAGGTGTTGAATTTTCTCGCCTCTAGTCCTTTGCTATCTCTCTTCGTCATCATGGCGGTGGGTCTAGCGATTGGCAAGATTAAGATCTTCGGCATCTCCCTCGGTGCCGCGGCTGCGATGTTTGTGGCGCTGGGTCTTTCTACTGCCAATCCTGATATCCAAATTCCGCCTTTGGTCTATCAATTTGGCTTGGCGATTTTCGTTTATGCCATTGGCCTCAGCTTTGGGCCCTCCTTCGTCCGCGAGTTTAAGACCCGTGGCTGGAAGCTCACGGTATTCATGCTGGGAATGCTGGTTATCCTGGTTGCCGTAGGCTTTGGCCTCATCCGCGCCTTTGGCCTGAGCACGCCAGAAGCTACCGGTATGTTTGCCGGTTCGCTTTCCTCCACACCGGGTATGGCCGCCGTGGTGGAAATGGTGGGCGATTCCACCCCGGTTGTCGGTTACTCCCTGGCCTACCCGGGTGCGGTTATCGGCGCGATTCTGGTCGCAGCTATCGGCGCCAAGGTGGTTAAGGTCAACCATGAGGAAGATGCCCGCGCGGAGGGCATGATTCCCGCCGAGCTCGTGGCCAAGGGCGTGCGCTTGACCAAGAACTTTAATGATACCGCTGGTCATATCTATCGCGTAACCGGCCAGACTGTCGTTGCTACTCGTATCGTTTCTGACGAAGAGCGTCACCGCCTCGCCGTCCCAGAAATGCCGCTATGCGAGGGCGAAGCATACCTCCTCAATGGCTCCGAAGAGGCCGTCGATAAGGCCATTGAGATTTTGGGTGAAGAATACCCGGTGGAGCTGACCGAGGAAGCCGGTCTAAAGTACGCCCGCGTTACCGTGTCTAACCCGGACATTGCAGGTAAGTCGGTTCGCGAGATCAAGGCCCTAGACCACGGCTTTATCATCGCTCGTATTCGTAAGGGCGATAAGGACCTCGTCCCGCATCCAGATACGGTGCTTAACTATTCGGATCGTGTTCGCGTAGTAACCAGCCCGAGCCGCTTGTCTTATGTACGCAAGTATCTCGGTGACTCTGAAGCTGCTTTGGGTAACGCGGACCTGCTGTCCATGGCTATCGGCCTGACGCTGGGCATGTTGCTTGGCCTCATTCCGATTCCGATGCCAGGCGGTTCCACCTTGCAGCTAGGCTTCGGTGGCGGCCCCGTGGTCGTCGGCTTGCTGCTGGGCTACCTCAACCGGACAGGTCCGCTTAACTGGCAGATGCCATTCCATACGCGCGAAACCATTTCTAATATGGGACTGACCCTCTTCCTCGCTGGCGTGGGTACTTCGGCCGGCGCTTCCTTCCGCGATGCCCTAACGGATCCGTCCTCCCTGACCATTATGGGCGTGGGTCTCATTATCACCTTGACCTCCGCTATCCTGATTGGCGTCATCGGCATGCTGGTGCTGAAGCTGAAGTGGGACGAGGCCATGGGCTGTGCGGCTGGCATGACCACCAATCCGGCGGTCTTTGCCTATATTCGCGACCAAACCGGCACCGAGCTGGCCGGTCGTGGCTGGGCCACGGTGTATCCCACGACAATCATCGGCAAGATTATCGCCTCGCAGGTGCTGCTTTTGCTATTGCTATAGCGTCAATACATCGCGTTAATTACTCACCCACAGGGGTGCCCGCCTACACTGGCAGGCACTACCCTGTGGGTTTTGTGTTGCGGCTAACCAGGTAGCATCGGTTGCCAGATAAACCGCCCACCGCCTGAAATCTAAAACTTTTCAAGGAGCTTTACTCACCCCATGACTAAATTCGCTCGCAACCTTACCGCCGCCATTATCGCCATCTTTATTGTTGTCATGATGGTTCTCCTCGCCTCGTCTACCTTGCGCGAGGACAATCCATTGGAGGGAAACCTCAGCTCCACGCTGTCTAAGACGCCGAAAAACCTGGAGGCGATGAGCCTTATTCCGTCCGATGTCTACGGCAAGGACTATGCCGCTATTGGCTTCATCTGCCCGGGCATGCAGGAAGAGAAGGTCAAAGAGGCGCAGATCGATACCAAGGACATCACTTTTGAAGATGGCAAGGTCCCAGAGGGCAAGAGCTACGCGGTTGCCATCTCCCAGAGCACTGAGCCCTTCATCGAAGAGCTGGACCCGGAAAAGGTCGAAGTCTGTGAAATGATCAATACCCAAATCAAGGCCATGGAGCAGCAGGGCCAGAGCCTGGATGGCGGAGTACCGATGGTCCAGGGCGCTCAGCCTTTGGCGTTCCAGCGTCAGGATGGAACCTGGAAGCTGGTTGGCTAATGCGCGTCCTCGCGATCGACACGGCAACTACCGCCTTGGTCACCGGGGTAGTAGATACCGCCACTGGGCAGACCACCGAGCGCGTATTGGAAGATACCCGCGCTCATAATGAGCTGCTCATACCTACGATCACTGACGCCCTCGCAGAGGCAGGTATGGAGTATTCCGACCTAGATGCGGTGGTCACCGGCGTGGGCCCAGGCCCGTTTACCGGGTTGCGCGTGGGTATGGCGACTGCCTCCGCGCTTGCCGACGCCCTGTCCATCCCCCTCCACGGCGTATGCACCCACGATGCAATCGCCTATGCTGCCGGCCTCCACGCGAGCCCCGCAGACGCGGGTGGCGAGGCCACCGCCTTGGTGGCTACCGACGCACGCCGCAAAGAGATCTATTGGGCCACCTACCGCGCCACCGATTCTGGTGTGCAGCGCATCTCTGGTCCTGAGGTAACTAAGCCGGCAGAAGTTGAGGTGGGACTTAACGCTATGGCCGAGGTCATCATCCCCGAGCGCCTCGCCGCACAGCTACCGGAGGAGCTGACCGAGTTGCCACACCGCGCGGCCCATCCCACCGCAGCAGCCCTGGTGGCCGTAGCTGACCTCACTGCGGAACCAGCCCCCGTTGTGCCGCTCTACCTACGCCGCCCGGATGCGGTTCCGCCGAAGCGGCAACAGCTGTCGGCCGCCATTCCTAAGGTTGAACTGTGAAGCTGCGCGAGTTGACCCCGGCCGACGCGCCTCGATGCGCCGAGCTGGAAAAGGTCCTTTTCCCCGGAGAGACCCCATGGTCCAGCGGAGTTTTCCACCAGGAAATGGCCCAGCCCTTCAACTTCTATTTCGGGGTAGAAGGCGCGCTCGACCCCGCGCACGAATCTACAGTGCTGCTAGGTTATGCGGGAATCGGCATGATGGGGCCAGCGGCTGATCCAGAATTTGAAATCCACACCATCGGCGTCGACCCCGCCGCACAGCGCCGCGGCGTTGCTCGCATGATGATGGACAATATTTGCCATATTGCGGATCTTAAAGACGCCCCGGTCTTCCTCGAGGTACGGGTAGGCAACGAACCTGCTATCGGCCTTTATGAGGGTTATGCCTTTGCCAAGCAGGGGATTCGTGAGAATTACTACCAACCCTCCGGAGCAGATGCGCACGTGATGGTGCGCCCGCGCCAGTCCGAGCGTTAAAGATAATTAAAATTAAGGAGCAGTCATGAAGATCATGGGCATCGAGTCCTCCTGCGATGAAACCGGCGTGGGCATCGTCGAGCTTCGCGAGGACGGCCACATGGAAATCATCGCCAATGCTGTCGCTTCCTCCATGGAGCAGCACGCGCGTTTCGGCGGCGTCGTCCCGGAGATCGCCTCCCGTGCCCACCTTGAGGCCATGCCGCAGGTGATGCAGGCGGCGCTGAATGAGGCGGGCATCGCTAAGCCAGATGCCATCGCCGCCACCGTGGGGCCAGGGCTAGCCGGTGCTTTGCTGGTGGGTGCCTCGGCCGCCAAGGCCTATGCCGCGGCTTGGGGCGTGCCTTTCTACGGCGTTAACCACCTAGGCGGCCACGTTGCCGTGGCCAACCTGGAAGGCGAAGAGCTGCCGCATTCGGTGGCCCTCTTGGTCTCGGGCGGGCATACGCAGCTGTTGGAGGTTGAGGCCGTCGGCAAGCCCATGCGCGAGCTGGGCTCTACGCTTGACGACGCCGCCGGTGAAGCCTACGACAAAGTCTCCCGTCTCCTCGGTTTGGGCTACCCCGGTGGCCCGGTGATTGATAAGCTCGCCGCCCGCGGCGAAGCCACCATCGATTTCCCGCGCGGCATGTCCCGCGCCGAGGATCTGCGCGGCCCGCACCGCCACGATTTTTCCTTCTCTGGGCTCAAGACCTCCGTGGCCCGCTACGTGGAGCGCGCCGAAAAGGCAGGGGAAACCATCAGCGTGGAAGATGTCTGCGCCAGCTTCCAGGAAGCCGTAGCCGATGTCCTGACCGCCAAGGCCGTGCGTGCCTGCGAGGACACGGGCGCCCGGGTGCTGCTACTGGGAGGCGGCGTGGCCGCTAATTCCCGCCTGCGCGAGCTGGCTAGCGAGCGCTGTGCCGCCGCTGGGGTCGAGCTGCGCGTGCCGCGCTTTTCGCTGTGTACCGACAATGGCGTGATGATCGCGGCCATTGGTGCGCAGCTTATTCATGAAGGCGCCCAGCCCTCTGGCCTCGGAGTTGGCACCGATACCCAGCTGGATGTGGAAGAGCCGCAGTTAACCTAAAGTTCTTCTTTCTCGCTCTGCAGGCGGGGTGTGGGGCCGGTACCCTAAAAGGCGTTCATGCCCTCTTGGCTTTGTGAAGGAGCTTTCTCTCATGACCGTCGGTTTCCTTGTCAACCCTGATCTCACCCGCCGCAAGCTGGAATTCGAGCTGGAGCACGCCAACCAGTTCTTGGGCGGCACCACTGAGGACCGCGTCTCCGTAGTATTCCAAGAAGACGGCACCACCTATGCGGCGCTCTACAACCCCGAAGCCAAGGCCGAAGGCGCCGAACCCAACCCAGTAGCCTCCTTGGCGCGCAACGCCGCCGCCACCGGCAATGCCGCTTTCTTGCAAGACCCCATCCGCTCCATTTGTGGTCCGGTCATCTTCGTTGATGCCGAGGGCGAAGATAAAACCATTGACGCAGTCATCGAGTCCGTGGAGCAGGGCATTCGCGCCGTCAAGAACTACCGCGAAGATAACCCAGAGGAGTACACGCTCTGGCGCGCGGCCGTTATCAATTCCACCAAGAGCCTTTAAACCTAGCCCCTCACAGGTAGGGTTCAAGCGCTTTTCGCGCGCTCGTAATACGGTGTTCACATTCTTATGGTGTCCTAGGGAGCCGTACTGCTTTTTCTAAGACTCCAAAAGGTGAAAACTGTATGCTTCGATCATCGCGCTTCGTCGCCTCCTTCGTTACCGCCCTTGCCGTGGGCGGTGCCGCCACCATCGTGCCCGCCACCCCGGCGCTGGCCGCTGATTCGCCCATCTACCGCACCATCCTGCAGCCGGGCGAGGATGAATCCCAGGTAATGGTTACGTGGCGCACCAAGTCCAAAGCCGACGAAGTCCTCGAGGTTACCGGCCCGGAAGGCACCAAGACTTTCCGCGCCGAGGAACGCGATTACGGCGCCCTGCTTTATAAATCCCAGTTCGCCACCGCCACCGATCTGCAGCCGGATACCGAGTACTCCTACCGCGTTGGCTCTGAGGAAGGCGGCTGGTCCGAACCAGAGACCTTTAACACCGGCTCCAATGGCGATGAGTGGTCTTTCCTCACCGTTGCAGACCCGCAAATCGGCGTGGACCTCAAGGTAGATGACCAAGCGGAGCAGTGGCGCAAGACCATCGCTCACGCGGCTTCCCATGTGCCCAATGCCAACATGATCTGGTCCCTAGGGGATCAAGTAGAAGGCTGGGGCGCCCAAGTGCCGCAGTACGATGCCTACTTCTCCGCCCCGGAAATTCGTCACATCCCGACCAATACCGTTCCGGGCAACCACGAGACTTATAACCTCACCATGAAACATCATGATGAGCACTTCTCTAACCCCCACCAGGCCGAAGATATCCGCGACCACTACTTCGAGCGCAATAACGTGCTCTTTATTGGCCTGGACTCCAATGCTTCTTCCGACGCCGATATTGCCCGCCACGAGCAATTCCTGCGCGAGGCCGTGGAATCTCGTGGCGCGGATAATGACTGGATCGTAGTTGGCATGCACCACGGTCCGTATTCACAGGGCTCGCACCACTTTGATAAGGACGTCACCAACCTGCGCGAGAAGCTCACCCCGGTACTCTCTGAGCTCAACGTGGATGCCGTGCTCTCCGGCCACGACCACATCTACACCCGCAGCCACCTGATGAAAAACAACAAGCCAGTCCTGCCAGAAAAGAAGCCGCAGCGCGGCGATGTCCTCGAACCCAAGGATGGTGAGGCCTTGTATCTGACCACCACCACCGCGGGTGGCGGCAAGTACTACGACTTCACTGACGTTAATAATCAGAAGCACAAGGGCGCACGCATGGAGACCATCGATCCGAAGCTCGCCCATGAGTCCACCGCCATGTGGCGCCAGGACTACACCGAGGACTACATGCGCGTGGATGTCTCCGATGACAAGCTCACCTTCGCTACCTTCAACGAAGCCGATAACACCCTGGTAGACAAGGTTTCGCTGAAGAAGAAGGACCGTGGCGCTGCGCCTGCCGACGCCTCTACCGACCCCGACACCCCAGAGGTGCCACAGGATCCGGAAGGCGGCAGCTCCCTGAGCTCCAGCGATGCTTTGAGTGGACTCAGCTCCAAGAAGTAGCTCGCGTCGCCGGCGTTATTAGCGCTCGGTGTGGCGCAGCCACGCCAGCACGGCCTTGACCCGTCGGTTAGAATCCTCGGGCAGGAACCCGAGCTTCGTAAAAACATTGGAGACATGCTTGCTTACCGCGCCAGCGCTAAGAACGAGCGTGTCTTCAATTTCTTTATTGCTCAACCCCTGCGCCATCAGTCCCAGCACCTCCCGTTCGCGGGCGGTGAGTTGGGCGAGGCCAGTGCGCTTTGCAGACAGCAGTGCCGTAACCACCTCTGGGTCCACCACGGTGCCGCCGCGGGCGACCTCGTCGAGCGTGCGCACGAATTCCTCTACATCAGAGACGCGCTCTTTGAGCAGATAGCCAAATCCCCCGTGCTCCAAGAGGCGGTCGAGGTAGCTTGCCGCTACGTATTGGCTTAGCACCACCACTGGTTGGGTAGGGTTTAGCGCTCGCAGGTCATGGACGGCTCGCAGGCCGTCGTCAGTCATGGTGGGCGGCATGCGCACATCGCTGATAATGAGGTCGAAGGCTTCTCGCCCAGCGATTGCGCGCAGTTCTTCGGCATCCGTGGCGGCTGTAACTCTATGGCCCAAAGAGCTGAGTAGCTGCTCGAGCCCGGCGCGCAGCAGCGCGGAATCTTCCGCGAGTAATAGTTTCATTCCGCCTCCTTCAGCGGCAGCTCGACTAGTAGTCGGCCGCCGCGTTCGCCCGCGGCAGTCTCGTGTGCCGCGGCAAGTTTTAGCGTGCCGCCCAGTGCGGCGGCGCGCTCGCGTAGCCCGGCTATGCCGGTACCGGCTCCCGACGTGGCGACTGTCGCCGCGTCCGTGGTGGACGCCTTGGCCGTGGGGCTGAGGTCGGGGCCGGTGCCATTATCAACGATGTCCAGGCGCAGCATGTCCCCGAAAGTAACCGTTACCTTCGCCTCGGTGGCCGCGCCGTGCTTGGAGGCATTGGTAAGTGCCTCGGCCACCGCATGATAGGCCAGCAGGGCAGTGGTCTCGTCCACGGAGCGTTCCGGCCCGTCCACGTGCAGTTCAGTCTCCAGCCCGGAGTGGGCGAGTAGCTCGTCGAGGGCGGGGATAAGCCCGGCGTCGAAAAGCACCTGCGGGGCAATGCCGCGCACCGTTGCGCGCAGGGAAGCCAGGGCCAAAGAAGCATTATGTTCCGCATCGGCCAAAGCAGGCAGCGCCTCGGACGGGGCCTGCAACTTCGCCGCCGCCAAGTTGAGCTTGAGCGCGGTCAGGTACTGCTGCGGTCCATCGTGCAGCTCGCGCTCGATGCGGCGGCGCTCGCCGGAGAAGGCATCGATAAGCGTGGCGCGCGAGGCCGCCAACTCCTCGGCCGAGGGGCTCAACGCCAGCCGAGTCAACGAGGTCGACGCCAAGACCAACAGGCGGTTGAGCCCCACCAATAAAGCCACCAGCAACGGCGCGGTGAGCCAGCAGGTAAAGAAAATGAGCGGCCGGTTGGTGGTAGACCACTCGCCAAAGGAGAATTCGGTCTTTGGCACGAATGGCGCAATGACCAGCACACCCGCCGTAAAACCCAAGGCAGTCCACGCGGCAAAGCAGGCAGCTGAAAGCAATAGCTGCATAATAAGGTGATAAAACTGCTGCCAATCAAACCACCGGCCCGCACGCCGGGAAGGGATCTCCACGCCCATCCACCGTGCACCCAACCGGCCGACAAATTCCGCGGCGCGTCCCACCAGCGGAACCCACGGCAGCATCAGCACCGAAACCACCAACGCCGGGATAAATAGCGCGCCAAGGACAAGGCTCCACGCGCAGGCTTTGAGGGTTCGCATAACCCAAGAGCCTAGCCGCCTTACCCGGCGTGGAGCAGTAGAGCTAGCTCTACCATTTTCTGGGCAGCCCGCCCCATGTCTTTCTTCTGCGCGGCCGAGTGGAATCAAAGGCATGTTAAAAGCAGAAAATCTCACCAAGCGCTACGGCCGCCGCACTGTGCTCAAGCGGGTCACTGTTTCCATCGCCCCGGGCGAATTCGTCGCCATCATGGGGCCTTCCGGTAGCGGTAAAACCACGCTCCTAAACCTGCTATCCGGGCTGGATAAACCCACTTCCGGACAAGTCAACGCGCCGGGGCGCAGGCAGCGTGCCTTTGTATTCCAGGACTATAACCTCTTGGAATCCCTCAATGCGCAGCGCAATGCCACCTTGACCGCGCGATTTTCCGGCCGGCGCCCGTCACGCAGCCGGGTGGCGGAGGTCTTTGATTCGCTCGGCCTTGCTGGTCTGGAGCGCCGCCTGCCCGCACAGCTTTCCGGTGGTCAGCAACAACGCGTGGCTGTAGCCCGGGCCCTGCTGGCTCAAGCGCCCTATATCTTCGCCGACGAACCCACAGGCGCGCTTGACGACGCCACCGCATCCACCGTCCTTTCCCACCTGCGCACCGCCGCCCGCGATGGCGCCAGCGTGATTATGGTGACCCACTCGCACCTCGCCGCTGAAGCGGCCGACCGCGTTATTTCCCTTGAGGAGGTAGCCCATGCTGGTGTGGCTTAAGGACTTACAGTCCAATTGGTTATCGTGGCTGGCCGTGGCGCTGACGTTGGTGGTCTCTTCCACCTCGTGCACCCTGGCGCTAGCCATGCTGGTCGCCTCCTCCGGGGCCGAAGAAAACCCCGCCGGCCCGGTGGGCGGCACGGTACTCGGCATGGCCCTGTGCGTGGTGGTGTTGGTGACGCTATCGCAAATGCGCCTTATCATCGCCGAGCGCGAGCCGGTCTACCGTTCCTGGCGCATGGTGGGCATGCCGGGGTGGATGATTATTGCCTTCATTCTAGGCCAGGTCGCCGTAGTCAGCGCGGCCGCAGGGCTCCTTGGAGTACTGCCGGCCGGCCCGCTGCTCGCTCCGTGCGTACGCGCGCTACGCAGCGATGGCATCCCCATGCCGGACCTTGCCATTACCGGCCAGGTCACGGTCATTGCGGTCATAGTCTGCATGTCCGCAGCGCTAGTTGGCGCGCTGCCTCCACTGCGCCGAGTCTTCCGGCCGCGCACCACCGCACACCCGGCCTGGACCGTGGTGAAATTCTTGCTCGCGTCCGCGGCCATCGGCAGCACGGTTTACGGGTGCCTGCACATTGCCGATCCCGGCGATCTTCTCTCGGCCGAGATGGGCTTGGTCATCCTCGTCGCCCTCTTTTGGCCCTGGCTTATGCCCGCTATCGACCAATGGACCCGCGCGGCCGGCATCGCTGGGGCCAATGTACGCGTGCGTCGCAACTTTTCTACCCCGCACATCGTGCCGTGGGTCCTCGTCGGCGGATTTATCGTCGCCGTAGGCTCTGGCCTGCGCTTTGAAAGCGCCGCAGGCGCCGGCGGCACCCTATCGTCCTGGCAGGTCTTCGTCGCCCTTTTAGGGCCTGTCTTTGCCCCCAGCATCGTGAGTGCCGTGCTCACCTCGCTGCTCATGCACGGGCGCATTGCCTCCGATATCCGCGGCCTCACCCTCGCCGGCGCTACCCCCGGGGCCTGGGCGCGCATACAAGTGGGGGAGGCGGCCTGCCTCACCCTGACTGCGGCCGGCGTGGTCTGGGCGCTGTGCTTGGCGACGCTCCTCCCACTCCACCACCTGCTCACCCCACAGGTTCCTTTCGGCCAGACGTTGGTGGAGCAGCTGTGGTGGCCGGCCTTCGCCGTAATTTTTGGTGCGATGTCTATCGCCCTGGGCGTCGTCAAGCTGGTGCTTGCCGGCTTTGTACGCGCGGGGAATCGGGAGCGCTGAAAGGATCGCTGAGGGCTTAAGAATGTGGGCCGGGTCATTGTTGAGGGTTAGCAGTCGCGAGGGTAGAGTGCTAATCAGGTTGTTTGACCCACAGTTGTTCACCCGCGACGACGGCTGTGCTGGACATCCACAACCGGCACGCGCGTGCCATACCGGCGCGCATACGAACACTACGGAGGAAACATCATGGCAAACATTAAGCCTCTCGAGGACCGCGTCCTCGTACAGATCGTAGAAGCTGAAACCACCACCGCTTCCGGCCTGGTTATCCCGGATTCCGCTAAGGAAAAGCCGCAGGAAGCTACCGTCGTTGCAGTAGGCCCAGGCCGCACCAACGACAAGGGTGAGGTCACCCCGGTAGGCGTCAACGAGGGCGATACCGTGGTCTTTTCCAAGTACGGCGGCACCGAGCTGAAGTACAACGGTGAGGAGTACCTGCTGCTGTCCTCCCGTGACCTGCTCGCCGTCATCGAGAAGTAGGCCTCACTATGGCAAAGCTTATTGCATTCGACCAAGAAGCCCGCGAGGGAATTCAGCGCGGCGTCGATACGCTGGCTGATGCCGTCAAGGTCACTCTCGGCCCGCGCGGCCGCAACGTCGTGTTGTCCAAGGCTTTTGGCGGCCCCACCGTCACCAATGATGGCGTGACCATCGCCCGCGATATCGACATCGAGGAACCATTCGAGAACCTCGGCGCCCAGCTGGTTAAGTCCGTTGCAGTCAAGACCAACGACATCGCAGGTGACGGCACCACTACCGCCACCTTGCTGGCCCAGGCACTCATCTTCGAAGGCCTGCGCAACGTCGCAGCTGGCGCTAACCCAATCGAGCTTAACCGCGGCATCGCGGCGGCGGCCGAAAAGGCCGTGGAGGAGCTCAAGGCTCGCGCCACCGCGGTCAACTCCTCGTCCGAGATTGCCCAGGTAGCCACCGTCTCTTCCCGCGACCCGGAGGTCGGCGAGATGGTTGCCGGTGCTATGGACAAGGTGGGCAAGGACGGCGTTGTCACCGTCGAAGAATCCCAGACCATCGACTCCGCCGTCGATGTCACCGAGGGAATTTCCTTTGACAAGGGCTACCTTTCCCCGTACTTCGCTACGGAGGAAGAGACCTACCACGCCGTGCTGGACGACGCCGCTGTGCTCCTCGTCCGCAATAAAATCTCCTCCCTGCCGGACTTCCTGCCGCTGCTGGAGAAGATCGCCGAGACCAACCGCCCAACCCTCATCATCGCAGAGGACGTTGAGGGCGAGCCGCTGCAGGCGCTCGTCGTCAACTCCATCCGCAAGGTGCTCAAGGTCGCGGCCGTGAAGGCCCCGTACTTTGGCGAGCGCCGCAAGGGCTTCATGGATGACTTGGCTGTCGTTACCGGCGCCACCGTCATCGACCCAGAGGTGGGCGTTAACCTCAACGAGGCTGGCCTCGACGTTTTGGGTTCCGCTCGCCGCGTGACCATCACCAAGGAAGACACTGTCATCGTCGATGGTGGCGGCACCGCTGAAGCGGTAGAGGAGCGCCGCGAGCAGATCCGCCGCGAAATCGAGCGCACCGACTCCACCTGGGATAAGGAAAAGCTGGAGGAGCGCCTAGCTAAGCTCTCCGGTGGCGTGGCCGTCATCCGCGTCGGCGCCGCCACCGAGACCGAGGTCAACGAGCGCAAGCTGCGCGTCGAAGACGCCATCAACGCGGCCCGCGCGGCCGTTGAAGAAGGCGTCATCGCCGGCGGTGGCTCTGTGCTGGTCCAGATCTCTAAGGAGCTGGAGTCCTTCGCTGAGGGCTTTGAGGGCGAAGCAAAGGTCGGCGTCCTCGCCGTCGCCCGCGCGCTGACCCGCCCGGCGTTCTGGATCGCCGAAAACGCCGGTCTCGACGGTGCTGTCGTCGTCTCCCGCGTTGCCGAGATGTCCAATGGCGAAGGCTTCAATGCCAATACCCTGGAGTACGGAAACCTCATTGATAACGGCATCATTGACCCAGTCAAGGTCACCCACTCGGCCGTGGTCAACGCCACTTCCGTGGCCCGCATGGTTCTTACCACCGAGGCCTCCGTGGTGGAAAAGCCACAGGAAGAGCAGCCAGCTGACACCGGTCACGGCCACCAGCACTAAACTGGCTACCAACATCACCCGCCCCGCTTCCCGCGAGGCGGGTTTTGTTGTACCTGGACTAGGGCCGTGGAATACATCAAGGTCACCGGTGATACCGACCCCGTTCGCAAGGCCTTCGCCAAGGCCAATGGCATCAAACCCGCACTCTTATTCCGCGAGTTTCGAGGGTGCCTGCCTCAAGCGCAACGGCGCGGGTGTGGTCTACGTGGAGCCGGGCGTGATGAGCAGGTGGACTCCGGCCATACCGTCATCCGTATCGACCACAACCTGGCTGTGCTCGCGCACGCGGACTACGCCATCGATTTGGGCCTCGGAGCCGGTTTGGCCGGCGGCCAGGCGGTCTTTAGCGGCACGCCAGCAGACTTAGCCGAACAGCGTGACTCGGTGACGGGGCGTTTTTGCCGACGCCCTCGTCTCCCCCTAACTTTCCTGCCTTAAGCGTTGACCGGCGCGGCGGCGCGGCGACGCTGGCGAAGCTCTACCACGCGTTCGGATTCGCTCATTCCGCCCCAGACACCGTAGGGCTCGGCGGATTGCAAGGCATGCTCGCGGCACAAATCAATGACCGGGCAAGAATTGCAGATGGCTTTGGCGCGATTCTCGCGCTGGGCGCGGGCGCGGCCGCGCTCGCCATCCGGGTGATAAAATACGTCCGAGTTTTCTCCGCGGCAGGCGCCTTGTAGCTGCCAATCCCACAGGTCAGCGGTGGGACCGGGAAGCAAATGAGGCTGAGACACGTTATTAAGCTCCTTTGTAAGGGCGAGAATTCTTGTGTGGCTTCCGCAGCGTCGCGGAAAGCAACCTCACGTAGTGTTTCGCGCGTGGGTAAACGGTGGGTTACCGATTTTTGACTTTTAAGTATTATTCTCGCACTTCCTCTTCCTGCACCATGGTTTACCAGCGCAAACGCCGAAGGTTAACGGTTTGTGAATTTTCTGCCGCTCAGCTTGCATAGGTAATGGGGGTGCGCGTTGCCTTTGCATAAACTCCCCGTGTGCCAATATGGTTAGTTACCGGTCGAAAACATCTCAGAGGGTGCATACGTGAGCGATAGGGAACAGGAGCTAGCGGATCTCGTTCCGCATGCCGTCGACGGCAGCCGTCGAGCGCTGCAAAAAGTCCTGCAGATCATTCACCCGCAGGTCCTGCGTTACTGCCGCGCCCGCATCGGGGGCGGCAGCCAACCCACCGCGGAAGATGTGGCCCAAGAGATTTGCCTAGCAGTGGCTACCTCGATTGGTTCCTATGAGGACAAGGGCCGTCCTTTTATGGCCTATGTTTATGGCATCGCATTTAATAAGGTCACTGATGCTCACCGCGCGATGGGCCGCGATAAGTCCACGCCTACCGAAGAAATTCCGGAAGACTCCGCGCGTGAAGCCACTCCTGAAGAGTGGGCGCTAGAGGCCGACGGTAGTAACAGAATGCGCGCCTTGCTCGATACATTAAGTGATAAGGCGAAAAACATCGTTATTCTGCGCGTGTTCAACGGGTTGTCAGCAGAAGAGACTGCGGAAATTGTGGGTTCCACTCCAGGCGCGGTCCGTGTGGCACAACACCGAGCACTAGCTCAATTGCGAAAGACCCTCCAAGTCGCGCAGGAAACTGCACACTAAGGGGCTTGTGGCCCAATCTCACAGCAGGTATTTCATAACAGAAAGGAAGGGGGAGAGACACCATCATGGCTTCTAAGCACCACGGCGATAACGACGACCTAGCGGACCAGCTCCAGCCCTTGGTCGATGATGATGCATTCCTCACTGAGCTTTCGAAAGGCAACGACCCTTCCGACCGTCAGGATGACCTGGCGGGGTTGCTGCTGGAGTTAAAGGGGGACGTCGACAAGCACATGCCTCCGGCCCCGCTGGTAGAAGGCGCTGAGGCGGAGCCTCAGGTTATTGATCTTGGTAAGGCGCGCAAGCGTCGCCGCGGCGGGCCTTTCGTGCATGGTCTCATTGGCGCGGCCGCTGCAACCCTAGTCATTGCTGGAGCCGGTGGCACAATGCTGCATGCCGGAACTTTTGATAAAGGGGATAAGACCCGCAATGTAGAGCTGGCCGGAACGCTGGAAGAGATGGAATCTCGCGCGGCCGAAGGCGATATTGAAGGTGCTCGGGAACTGATGAGGGATGCCCGAGCCAAGCTGGACGCGGCCGAAGGCAAGGAAGAAAAGGCCATCGCCGCCAACAGTGAGGCGGAACACAAGCGCTCTGCGCACCCGAAGCCCGCCCCGCACACCGTGACGGAGACCGCCACCGAAACCGTGGCGGAAGAAGCTTCCCAACCGGAACAGCAGCCGGAGCAGGTTACCGTGACCGAAACTCAGTACGCCACCGAAACCGTGGTGGTCACGGAACAAGGGCAGCCAAACCCGCAGCCCAACCCCAACGTTGAGGATGAGCCGACGACCACCATCGAGTTGGGCCAGCAGCAGTAGAAGCTAGCGGCCCTCTAGGCCATCCAAGTAACCCAGGGCGTAGTCCCAGGGAACATAGCGGGAGGGATCCGGCTCGGCGCCTGGCTCATGCACTGGCGCTAGCTCCCCTTCGAGCGTGGCGCGCATATTTGCGGCCATGATATCCCACTCATAAAAGTGATTTTCCTGGCAATCCTCGCAGAGGAAGAAGATGCCGTCGATGCCGCGCGGGCCGAGGATGGACGCGAATTTCTGCACCAGCGCGAGGTCGTGGATGATGGCGATTCGGTCGTCGTCGGTAAGCGGCATGACCTGCTCGTCCTCCTCCAAGAAGGAGGCGGGGTCATTCGGGTCATCGGCGAAAGGATCGCGGGGCATATTGGCGAAGAAGTTCACGCCTGCGAGCCTATTGAACTTACCCTCCCGAGGCAATTTACCCCTGCCCAAATGGTGTCGTCGGCCGGCAAAGCACTACAGTTGTGGTAGCCGCTAAACCTGTTAAGGAGAGACCTCGATGAGCGAGAACCGTATTCATACTGGTGGAGATGACCCGAACAAGGTAGCCCTGCGCGGCCTGACCTTTGACGATGTGCTTCTGTTGCCCGCCGAATCCAATATCGTGCCCTCCGAGGTCGATACCGGCGCGCAGTTTACCCGCAATATTCGCCTCGGCGTCCCGCTTGCCTCGGCCGCCATGGATACCGTGACTGAGGCCCGCATGGCCATTGCCATGGCGCGCCAGGGCGGCATCGGCGTGCTGCACCGCAACCTGTCTACCGAGGACCAGGCCGAGCAGGTAGAAATAGTCAAGCGCTCCGAGTCCGGCATGGTCACCGACCCCATCACTGCCCGCCCGGATATGACCATTGGGGAAGTAGACGCGCTGTGCGCCCGCTTCCGTATCTCCGGCCTGCCGGTGGTAGATGAGGACGGCACTTTAGTCGGTATTTGCACCAACCGCGATATGCGCTTCGAGCCTGACTTTGATCGCAAGGTCAGCGAGGTTATGACGGCCATGCCGCTCGTCGTAGCGCGCGAGGGCGTATCCAAGGAGGAAGCCCTCGAGCTGTTGTCGGCCAATAAGGTGGAAAAGCTGCCCATCGTCGATGCGGATAATAAGCTCACCGGCCTGATTACCGTCAAGGACTTTGTAAAGTCCGAGCAGTACCCTAACGCGTCGAAGGACTCGGCCGGCCGCCTGTTGGTTGCGGCCGGCATCGGTACCGGCGAGGAGTCCTACCAGCGCGCCGCCGCGCTTGTCGACGCCGGCGTGGACGCCCTCGTCGTCGATTCCGCCCATGCCCACAACAACCGCGTGTTGGAAATGGTTTCCCGCGTCCAAAAGGACTTTGGCTCCAAGGTCGATGTCATCGGCGGTAACCTTGCCACCCGTGAGGCCGCCCAGGCAATGATTGATGCCGGCGCGGATGCCATCAAGGTCGGCATTGGCCCGGGCTCCATTTGCACCACCCGCGTCGTCGCTGGCGTGGGAGCGCCGCAGATTACGGCCCTGATGGAAGCCGCCGCGGTAGCTGGCCCGGCCGGTGTACCGGTGATCGGCGATGGCGGCATGCAGTACTCCGGCGACGTCGCCAAGGCCCTAGCGGCCGGCGCCGATACCGTCATGCTGGGTTCCATGTTTGCCGGGACCACTGAGGCGCCCGGTGACATCGTGGTCTACCAGGGCAAGCAGTACAAGCGCTACCGCGGCATGGGCTCCATGGGTGCCATGCAGGGCCGTGGACTTTCCGGCGAAAAGCGCTCCTATTCCAAGGATCGCTACTTCCAGGCCGATGTTCGCAGCGAGGACAAGCTGGTTCCAGAAGGCGTCGAGGGCCGAGTGCCCTTCCGCGGCGATATCGATGCCATCGTGCACCAGATTATCGGCGGCCTGCGCGCTTCCATGGGCTATACCGGCTCCGCCACCCTGGCCGAGCTGAAGACCAAGCGCTTCGTTCAAATCACCGCCGCGGGCCTGAAGGAATCCCACCCGCACCACCTGCAGCAAATCGCAGAAGCACCAAACTACCGCTAGGAATATCATGCGTGAATACGCCGAAATTGGCATCGGCCGCGAGGCCCGCCGCACCTTTGATCTAGAGCAACTATCCATCGTGCCGCAACGCCGTACCCGCTCCTCCAAGGACGTGGATACCACCTGGCACATCGATGCCTATACCTTCGACATCCCTTTCGTGTCCCACCCCACCGATGCGCTCGCCACGCCCGAGTTCATCATCGAGATGGGCAAGCAAGGTGGCCTGGGCGTCATTAATGCTGAGGGGTTGTGGGGCCGCCACGAGGATCTCGAAGGCGCTCTAGCTCGCATTTACTCGCAGCCGGGCGATAACTCCATCATTCAGGAGTTGCACGCCGCCCCGCTTGACGACGCCCTCCTTACCGAACGCATCTCCCAAGTCCGTGACTCCGGCGTCACCGTTGCTGTGCGCGTTTCTCCGCAAAATGCTCGTGAGATGGCCCCGAAGGTGATCGCGGCCGGTGCCGAGCTGCTGTTTATTCAGGGCACCCTGGTCTCGGCCGAGCACGTAGCTACTGGTGGCGAGCCGTTGAACCTCAAGGAGTTCATCGGATCGCTGGATGTGCCGGTCATCGCGGGCGGAGTTACCGACTACACCACCGCGCTGCACCTGATGCGCACTGGCGCGGCCGGCGTTATCGTGGGCGCGGGCGTGACGACCAACGCCGAGACCGTTGGTATCGACTCGGCCATGGCCACCGCTATTGCCGACGCCGCTGCCGCCCGCCGCGACTACCTCGACGAGACTGGCGGCCGCTACGTGCACATCATCGCCGATACCGAGTTTGAAAACTCCGGCAATATTGCCAAGGCTTTTGCTTGTGGCGCCGACAGTGTCGCTCTCGGCCCACTGCTTGCTCAGGCCCGCGAGGCCGGCGGTAAAGGCTGGTACTGGCCCGCCACGGCCGGTCACCCGCGTTTCCCCCGCGGCTTCGTCCAGTTCTCCGGAGCTGATGCCGACTTGGATGTTGATTTCCTCACCGCCGGTACCCCGGCCGAAGCTGCAGAAGAGTCTGCCGCTCCTTCGCTTGAAACGGTGTTGCACGGTCCCTCCAGCGAGCCCTTCGGCCGCACCAACTTGGTCGGCGCGCTACGCCGCTCCATGGCAAAGTGCGGCTACACCGACCTGAAGTCCTTCCAGAAGGTTGAGCTCGCCGTCCGCCACTAAATGGCAATCTCGAACGCGGCTGTGCTTTCTTGGCGCAGCCGCGTTTTGTCTTCAAGCTTTCTTTTCCTCTGGAGAGGTAGAGCGTGGCGGAGAAGGAGGGTGGTCAGGAAACCAACTGCCAACCGCCTTCCCTCCTCCATGTGGTCTCGCGCGACATCGGCCGCCATTGTCCTGCATCGTGGACTGGGCACACGCGTGCTCCCGCAGGATTGAGTTCTACAACCTTCTTTTCCTCTTTCGCGCGCAGCACTACCGAATTATGCGCTACTTCTGGGTATCCCATGCGCTCTGCCTGCTGAGTGCCGCATAAGGGAGCCCACTCGTCCCACTTGCTTCCAAAGACTTCTGCGGCTGGGAGTGTTACCCGTTGTGGACCTTGTTCATCCAGCGCAGACGTCACCTCGGCCGTAGTTGGGGCAGCGTCACAACCGCATAACAATAGCCCGGTGGTGAGCACAATAGCCAAGCGCTTCATAAGCTATCAGTTTAGTGGGTTAGACTATGGGGCGTGACTAAGCCAAACACTACCCCGCGCCCCGTCCTCGTTGTGGACTTTGGCGCTCAGTACGCGCAGCTTATTGCCCGTCGCGTGCGCGAGGCCAAGATTTACTCCGAGGTTGTCCCTCACTCCGCGTCTGTGGAGGAAATCAAAGCTAAAGATCCCGCCGCGCTTATCCTGTCGGGTGGCCCGTCCTCCGTCTATGCTGACGGTGCCCCGGCCCTGAAGCCGGAGCTGCTTGAGCTCGGCATTCCTGTCTTCGGCATCTGCTACGGCTTCCAGGCCATGAACCATGCGCTTGGTGGCACCGTGTCGTCGACTGGCGAGCGTGAGTACGGCCGTACCGATATGAATGTTAAGGGCGGCGTACTTCACGAAGGCCTAGAGGCTACCCACAAGGTGTGGATGTCTCACGGCGATGCCGTATCTGCCGCTCCCGAAGGCTTTGAGGTTACGGCCACCTCGGCCGGTGCTCCGGTTGCAGCGATGGAGTGCCTAGACAAGAAGATGGCCGGTGTGCAGTACCACCCTGAGGTACAGCACTCGCCGCACGGCCAGGAGGTGCTTACCCGCTTCCTTACTGAGGTTGCTGGCCTAGAGCAGAACTGGACGGCCGATAATATCGCCGAGCAGCTCATTGCCGATGTCCGCGCCCAGGTGGGCGAGGAAGGCCGCGCTATTTGCGCCCTGTCCGGCGGTGTGGATTCAGCTGTGGCGGCCGCGCTGGTGCAGCGTGCTATCGGTGATCGCCTCACCTGTGTCTTTGTTGACCACGGCCTGCTGCGTGCCGGCGAGCGCGAGCAGGTAGAAAAGGACTTTGTCGCCTCCACCGGCGCGAAGCTGGTGACCGCGGACGAACGCGCTGCCTTCCTGGAAAAGCTGGCAGGCGTTAGCGACCCTGAAGCTAAACGTAAGGCCATCGGCGCGGAGTTTATCCGTTCCTTTGAGCGCGCGGTAGCGGGCGTGCTTGACGACGCCCCCGCAGGCTCCACCGTCGACTACCTCGTCCAGGGCACGCTGTACCCGGACGTCGTCGAGTCTGGCGGCGGCGATGGCACGGCGAATATTAAGTCTCACCACAACGTTGGCGGTTTGCCGGATGACGTGGAGTTCGAGCTGGTTGAGCCGCTGCGGCTGCTGTTTAAAGACGAGGTACGCGCTGTCGGCCGTGAGCTGGGTCTGCCAGAAGAAATCGTTAACCGCCAGCCATTCCCTGGCCCAGGATTGGGTATCCGCATTATCGGTGAGGTAACCGAGGAGCGCTTGGAGACGCTGCGTGAGGCGGACCTCATTGCCCGCACCGAGCTGACCAATGCCGGCCTGGATGACCAGATTTGGCAGTGCCCGGTCGTGCTGCTGGCCGACGTCCGTTCCGTTGGTGTGCAAGGTGATGGCCGCACCTATGGCCACCCGATCGTGCTACGCCCAGTGTCCTCGGAGGACGCCATGACTGCAGACTGGACCCGCTTGCCATACGAGGTACTGGAGAAAATTTCTACCCGCATCACCAATGAGGTGAAGGACGTCAACCGCGTGGTCTTGGACTGCACTTCCAAGCCACCGGGAACCATCGAGTGGGAGTAAAACGGCATGCGTAGAAGGCGCTCAGGCTATCTCTGAGCGCCTTTTCGCGCGTTTGAGGAGCGTGTTTACTCGCGCGGGGTAAACGGTGGACGCCACACAATGCGCCCGCCCACCCGCTCGAGGCGGCCGCGCCGGGGCGGAGCGTTGGGGTCATCATCGTTGACGCCGTTATGGTAGGCGCAGCACATGACCAGGTTTTTCATATTCGTCTCCCCACCGTTACTCCACGCCTTGAGGTGGTGGACCTGGGAGAGATCGGCCGGTTGGTTGCAGCCCGGCCAGGCGCAGCGTGGGTTTTCTGCAGCGGCCATGATGCGCTGTTTGTCATTGGCCACGCGCGCCGTGCGGTAGAGGTTGACCGGCCCTTCTTCGGGGTGCACGAGCGTGACGTAGCCGGTTTCTCTATCGCCAGAAAAGCCGACGTCGTTGAGTACGCGCCGCAGATATTCGGTGCCGGTAATGGTGGCGCCATTGGTCAGGTCGAGCTCGATATCGTCGCCGTGGCCGTCGCGGATGCGAATGAATTTGTCTAATGGCACGATGGCATTGGTTATCACCTCTGCCCGCGCGGCCGCTGCCTGGTCAAAGAAAATTTTTTCTACCGCCTCGAGCGATTGCTTCCCGGTCGCGGCCAGCGCGGCGTTGAGATCCGCGATGAAACTAGAGGTTCCGGTGATGGCAAGCGTCCAGTAGTCATTGGGGCGTCGGTAAGTGCGCACACCTGGAGTAACGGTGTTGTCTTTCATCTCGTGCAGGCGCCGGCGGGCGTGCTTGAGAATATGGCTCATCGCGCCGGTCATTGCGCAGCACTCCGCGCGTAGCTCCCAGGCCTGTTTCTTGCTCGGGGCACGGTTAACAATGCGCTCTAGGGCGGTGAGTGTGGCGATAGAATGGGTGTTGCGACGGGCGTCGGCAATAGCACGGCGCTGTAGCCGGGTAAATTTGGTGCGGCCAAAGTAGCTCTCACACAAAAGAAGCAGATCGGCCGCGATGGCATCGGGCGCGCCGTGGTCCATAAGCTCGGACCCGGACATGCCCTGGCACCCGGCGATGATGTCCATGCCGGGGCCTAAGGCAGTGAGGTAGGTCTCGAGTGCGTTCATGCCTGCAACGCTACGACGCGCACCTACACCGGCGCACGGCCGGCGCAACCGCTGCGGCCAGTTGTGTGGATAACCCGGCCTACATACCCGAGGCGGGGCGGAAAAGCTGTGGATAACCCCGAAAAGTGTCGTATAGATTAGGCAAACGCGAGCCGTCGCGTGCCATCCACGTGGGGGAAGACGAGAAAGCTCAGGCCAAAAACCACCAGCCATACCAGGCCGGCGCCCCACGCGGGTAGGGCCACGATGGGGGCGAGCATCACCATAAGCCACAGAATCATCAGCGGCACGAGCTGTGCGATGCTAGGAACCAGAGTGACATTGCGCTTGGTGGCATAATCGCGCATCGCGTGGCGGTAGGGGTGGGCAAAGACGAGAACGAAAGCCGCCACGAGGCACACGAGCGCCCCGATTAGTGCAGCAAAAATATGTGCGCGGCTGGCCAAAAGCGCCACGGCCGCACCGATGAGGATGGACGAACCCAAACGCACCCATGGCGGAGTGGGAATGGGGGTGGTGTGCTCGCGCATGGCATCGTAGGCAGCGTTGAAGTTCATGCCGCTAAGGCTACCATTCGAACATACACTTGCATGTGTCCGGGTGAGGGTTCATACTATTCGGGTGAATCAAACGAGCGTTCGCCTAGAAAAAGCGGTGGCCGGACTAAGTAGGTCGGACCGTGTGGCGATGCTGCGTACTCGCATGCGCGCTATGGAGCGTGGCCCGGAAGAGGAGCTGGTAGATACGCTTCCTGGCCTGGCACGTCTGCTTCCTGCGGGC
Organism: Corynebacterium sp. KPL4072; assembly: GCF_037908395.1. NCBI lineage: Bacteria > Bacillati > Actinomycetota > Actinomycetes > Mycobacteriales > Corynebacteriaceae > Corynebacterium > Corynebacterium sp. KPL4072. Next base: position 83,095 of record NZ_JBBMGE010000003.1, on the reverse strand, counting down.
GGCTTGGCGCGCCGGCACGTGGTGCACTGTACTAACTGTCCAGCGCTTGTGGTGGAGCTTATCTGTCACCTCACGGCCCGCGGTGGGCATGTGGGTGTAGTGGGGTGGCCAGATCTTCTACTCACACAAGTGGCCGAGGAAGGTGTTATCGAACGTGTGGTAACCGTCCCAGAACCGGGCGTGGATTCCTGGATGGTGACAGGGGTATTGGCGGAAGGACTGGACCTAGTCATCCATCATGGGCCGCCCGGTGAGGTGAGCCCAACCAAGGCCCGGCCGGTGCTGGCGAAGGTGCGCGGCGGGCGCGCGGCGGTGCTGACGGTGGGCACGCGCTTGCCCGGCACGGCGGTGGAGATAGGGGCGCAGGTGAGTGCCTATCGGGGCGTCGGCAAGGGCAGTGGGCGCATTCGCGGCGTGGACATGGACGTTGAGGTGACCTCGAAGCAGGCTAGCGTGCATGGGGTGCTCACGGTGGGCCAGCGGCGCCGGTTGGAGGCCGTATGAGGGTAGCGGCCGTGTGGTTTCCGGATTGGCCCATCCAGGCCGTCGGCGGGCAGGGGCCTATGGTCATTGCGCGCAATCACGCGGTGGCGGTATGTGATAGAGCGGCGCGCCGGGCGGGGGTGCGGCGTGGGATGCGCCTGCGTCAAGCCCAAGCGCTGTGCCCCGAGGCGGCGGTGGTGGAGGCTAACCCGGACCGGGATGGTGCGGCGTTTGCGGAGGTTGCGGCCGGTTTGGATGCGGTGGCGTCCTCGGTGGAGGTGCTGCGCCCCGGCCTGGCCATTGTGGACGCGGGCGCGGCGCTGCGCTACCACGGGGAGAAAGCATTAGAGATGCTTGTCGACGCCTCTTCGTACGCCGGCTTCGATTCCACCCTCGGCGTCGCCGATGAGATTGCTACGGCTGTCATCGCGGCCCGGTACCGTGGCATGGGCGCGGTGGTGCCAGAGGGCGAATCGCGGGATTTTTTGGCCACCCAGCCCATAGGCGTGCTCGCCGCCGATGAGGCATTGGGCTTTGATGCTGGGTTTGTTGCGCAGCTCGATAAGCTGGGCGTGCGCCGCCTGGGGGACTTAGCCGCACTGCCGTTTAAGCAGGTAGCTACCCGGTTTGGCGATCCTGGCCGGCGTGCCCACGAGCTGGCCCAGGCCCGTGCGGATAGGCGCGTAGCTCCAGAAATGGCGCGCCCAGACCTGGCCGTGGAAATGGAAGAGTGCATCGAGCGCGTGGACGCGGCGGCCTTCGCGGCCCGCCAGCTAGCGGCCCGGCTGCATGCTCGTTTGGAGGAAGCCGGCAAGGTGTGCCTGCGGCTGCGCGTGGTAGCGGAGTTTGGCACCGGCGAGGAGTTGGCGCGGGTATGGCGCACGCAGGAAGCGCTGACGGAGCAGGCCACGGCGGACCGCGTGCGTTGGCAGCTCGATGGCTGGCTCACGCGTGCTACTGGTGAGGGCGCGGCCATTCGCCGCCTCGCGCTGGAGCCGGTAGAGGTTGCCGCCCCGTCCGCCACCGGCCTATGGGGCGGGGAGGGATCGCAGGAGCAGGTCAAGCGCGTTATCGCTCGGGTGCAATCGCAGCTGGGGGTTGACCGCGTGCTGCAGCCGCGGGCGGTGGGCGGCCGTGGAGTAGCCGAGCGCATCGAGTACGTGCCTTATGGTGAGCAGCGCGACGCACCGCCACAAGGTGAGTGGCCCGGCCGTATTCCGGCACCCCTGCCTGCGCGTTTGGGCGGTGGGCCTAATCATCCGGCTGCGCGTATCCGGCTTATCGATGCCGCTCGTCGCGAAGTATTTGTCACCGCCGAGGCTCTCCTTTCGGGGGTGCCGGTGGCATTGAGCTGGGGCGCGCATCGCTTCCGTGTGCTGGGCTGGGCCGGTCCCTGGCCGGTGGATACGCAGTGGTGGACTAATACCCCGCAGCACGTAGCGCGCCTGCAGGTGGTGGGGCAGGCCGACTATGAAGAGCATCAGCGGGCCTGGCTTTTGGTATGGTCCGGCGGACGCTGGCGGGTGGAGGCGACCTATTAATCGCGAATATCGACTACAAGGCGGGTGGGGTTATCGATCACCTGCACGGAATAGGGCTTGCGCGAGGTCATGCCGATGACGAATTGGCAGCGGCCCTCGTAGGTACCGCCGTTGACCACCTGGGTAACGACTCCTCCCTTGGGGGCATCGACCACGCCGATGCGGGGATCGTCCTTTCCCGCCTCGAAGGGATAGACCACGCCGTCGATATTGACGTTGAGCGCAGTCTCGCCGGAGTGATCAATAGCCTTGCCAGAGCCCTGCTGCGTGGGCGTGTCGGCATAGTCCACGAACCAGCCGGGAGAGCCGCCGCCGTCGAGTTCGAAGACGACGCGCTCGAAACCCTCGTGCTGGCCGAACCGCACGTCGGTTACCGTGAGCTCGGAGGGGGCCTGCGGCCGGAGGGTTTTCATTTCCATGTTGGCCTGGCCTAGCGGATTGAGCTGGGAGTTGTCTGCGGACGCAGCCATGGTGGTGCGGTCCGTCTCTTGGGCGACGCAGCCGCTGAGAAAAGCGGCGACGAGGAGTGTTGCGGCGAGACGGACTTTTAGCATGCTCCCTAGGTTATAGTTTCGGCCGGGAACTGTATAGCCGAGGGGGTATTTCGTGGCCGAATTGTGGCCAAGGGTGTGAGCTGAAATGCAGAAAGGTTAGGCTTAGGTATATGACCGAGTTCTGTTCAGATATCCAGGTAGAGCCGCTGCCAGGCACAGCGAAGAAGGAATCCGTCTATGTGCTTTTTGAGTGGCCGGGCGGATGGTCGCGAGACGTGCTCGATGGCGATACCTTTGGGCCGGATCTCACGGCGCAGCTCAAGGCCAAGCTGAAAGGCGTGGCGGGGCTGCAGCTTATCCGTCGGCCGGGCCGCGACGGCCGCCAGGTAGGCAAGATGCACCGCTGCTACCTGGTGTGGGCCGAGCAGGGAGTGATGGAACTCGTGCTGCTGACAGGGCCAGAGAAAATCCTCGATCTGGATCTGACAGGGCCTGGACGCAATGGAGGCGGCGCAGTGGAAACACCGCTAGTTTTGGTGTGTACGCACGCGAAGCGCGATACCTGCTGTGCGGTCAAGGGCCGGCCGCTGGCCGCGGAGCTGGTGGAGGATTACCCGGATATGGTCTGGGAGACCTCGCACACGAAGGGACACCGGTTCGCGCCATCGGTCATGCTCATGCCGTGGGGCTATTCCTTTGGACGAATGAATAAAGAAGCCGCCGCGCAGATGATTGCGGCGGCGGCGCGGGGAAAGTATTTTTACCCGGTAAATCGCGGGCGCGGTATTTTCGGCCCGCGCGGCCAGGTGGCGGAGTTGGCGGTGGCCCGAGCGCTTATCGACGCCGGCGAGGAGCTCTCCTACGGCCAGCTCACCGCCACTGATAGCGGCGAGGTCAGCCACAGTGACGGCCGGCGCTGGCGCGTGACGCTCGAGGAGCGCGAGGTAGAAGGCGTGGTGTCTTCGTGTGGTGACGCCCCGAAGACGGGCCAAGCCATCGTAGCGACCGGCGTGGAGCCGGTCGCGGGGTAGGGCGCCGTCGGCAAGCGGGGGCTAGCGGCGCATGACCTTGGAGGAGAGCCAGTTGCCGAAGAACTGGGCGGCCTGCACCAGCACGATGATGATGAGCGTGGCCACGACGGTGACTTCCCATTCGAAGGCGCGGTAGCCGTAGACGATGGCAAAGTCACCCAAGCCGCCGCCGCCGACGTAGCCGGCCATAGCGGACATGTCCACGATGGCGATAAACAGGAAGGTGTAGCCCAAAATCAGTGGGCCGAGGGCCTCCGGGACGATAACGGAGGTAATGATCTTCCACGGCGAGGCACCCATGGAGCGGGCGGCCTCGATAACGCCGGGGTCGATGGACACGAGGTTTTGTTCCACCACGCGGGCTACGGAGAAGGTCGCGGCGATGACCATGACGAAGGTGGCCGGTCCGCGGCCGATGGACCCGCCCATCACTATGACGGTCAGTGGCTGGGCAAAAGCCAGCAAAATGATGAACGGGATGGGGCGGACGAAGTTAACCAGCAGGTTGACAATGAAATAGACGAACCGGTTTTGCAGGATGCCGCCCGTGCGGGTGGTATAGAGCAGCATGCCTAGGCCAAGGCCGAGGATGCCGGAAACGATGAGGGTAGTCGAGACCATGATGAGGGTATCGACGATGGCATCGGCCAGTGAAGGGCCGAGGCGGTCCCAGTTGGCTTGGGCGAGGGTGGTGACGGTCATCGTGCAATCTCCTCAATCTGGGTGGTGGTAGAAAGCGTGCGGTAGAACTCTTCGATGGCGTTATTGTCGCCGCTGAGCCGTACGGTCAGTTTGCCAAAGGAATGCTGCTGCAGCGTGGTGATGCCGCCGTGGACGACGGCGATGGATACGCCGGCTTCCTTAAGGCGGGCGGCGGCGGTGAAAAAGCCGGATTCCTCGGTGAGGTTGATGGTAAATAGGCGGCCTTCGTGTGCGAGCAGGTCGTCGGTTTCAACGACGTCGGGCTCGTTGCGCAGCGAGGTGGCTACGAACTTGGCGGCCACGGAGGTCTGTGGGTTGGAGAAGACCTCGTAGACGCTGCCTTGTTCCACGACGCGGCCGTTTTCCATCACGGCGACCTTATCGGCGATGGAGCGTACGACTTCCATCTCGTGGGTAATAACCACGATGGTGATGCCAAATTCCTTGTTTACCTGACGCAGTAGGTCGAGGACTTCCTGCGTGGTGGTGGGGTCGAGGGCGGAAGTTGCTTCGTCGGCAAGCAGCAGCGAAGGGTTGGTGGCCAGCGCACGGGCAATGCCGACGCGCTGCTTCTGGCCGCCGGAAAGCTGCTCCGGGTAGCTCTTGCCCTTGTCTCCTAGGCCGACGAAATCCAGCAGCTCTTGCACGCGCTTGGCGCGCTCCTGCTTGCCGACGCCCTGCAGCTGCAGCGGGTATTCAATATTGCCGGCCGCGGTGCGCGAGTTCATCAGGTTGAACTGTTGGAAAATCATGCCGATATTGCGGCGAATGCCGCGCAGCTTCTTCTCGGACATGCCAACGATATTGGTGTCATCAAGCAGCAGCTCTCCCGCGGACGGGGTGTCCAAGCCGTTGATCATGCGTACAAGGGTGGACTTGCCGGCGCCGGAGTAGCCAATGATGCCGACAATTTCGCCGGGCTCAATGGTCATGGAGACATGGTCGAGTGCCTTAACTCGCGCCTTTTTCTGCTTAAAGATCTTGGTGATCTCGCGGAACTCGATGCGGGTGCCGCGTTGAGTGGAATCTGCCACGTGTTTGCGTCCTTAGTTAGGAAAGTGCCAAACCCCGCCGGGGGGTTCCGGCGGGGTAAAAGCAAGGGTGATTAGTCCAGATCTGCTTCGAGCTTATCTAGGATCTTCTGCAGATCCTCCTGGCTGCGCTCCACCTCGACGGAGGTGCCGGCGGAGTCTTCATCGACGCCCTCCTGGACGGCGTCGGAGTGCCATAGCTCGGCAAGCTTCTTGATGTCTTCGTTATCGGCGTCCTCCTCGCGAACGGCGAAGACATTGATGTACGGTTCTGCTTCTTCAGAATTCGGATCGTCTTGGAAGATGGCAGTCTTCGGATCGATGCCGGCACGCTCCAGGAAGGAGTTATTGATAATCGCCGGGGTGCCCTCGCCGTGCGCGGACGTGGTCTGCGCGGCGTCTACCGGGGTGACCTTGACCTTGGACTTCTTTTCATCAATATCCAGCGGGGTGGGCTCCAAGTTGTCCTTGTCCTTCAGGGTAAGAAGGCCGGCCTGGACCAGTACGTTGATGGCGCGGGCCTGGTTGGTGGAGTCATTCGGGATGGCGACCTCTTCGCCCTCGATGCCGTCGAGGGAGTCGTGGTCCTTCCAAAACAGTGCTAGCGGCACGATTTCGGTGGCCACGATAGGCACCAGGTTGGTGTCATTGCCGTGGTTGTACTCCGCTAGGAACTTCAGGTGCTGGAAGTTATTGGTATCCAGCTCGCCCTGGTCCAGAGCCTGGTTCGGGGTGTTGTAGTCCGCGAATGGCTGGATTTCAATGTCATAGCCAGCGTTCTTCGCTTCCTGCTCGAATGCTACCCACGCCTTCTTGGCGTCGTCGGTGGTGCCCACCTTGATGGATTTGGAATCATCGGAGGAGCAGGCCACCAAGCTGGTGGCAGCGATGGTTACAGCGGCAGTAGCAGCCACTACGCGACGGATCTGCATGGGGATTCCCCTTCTTGTAGGAGTTGAAATAATTTGTCTGTTTAGCAACTTAGCAATCGGCGAACCGCTTTGTCTATTGTCGGCATCACGTCTTACGGGCTTGTATAGAACAATAATTCGATATTACGCTGTGTGGAGTGGAATTTAATGGCGGAAAAGCACTGTCGTGGTCGCGGGTGGAGCGCATCCTCTCCGGTCGCGAATCTGCCGCACCCGTGCCGGTTAATCACCTTCATGGGCCAGCCGATTCTGCTCAGCGCGGCCATTCCGCCGTCCCTTTTGCGGAGTTGCACGCGGTAAGTTCGTATAGTTTTCTTGACGGTGCTGCTGAGCCGGAAGAGCTGGTTGGCCGGGCTATGGAGCTGGGGCTCGAGGGGCTGGCCATTGTGGACCGCGATGGCTTTTATGGGCTGATGAAATTCGCTGAAGCTGCTGCTAAAGCGAATCTCCCGGCCGTATATGGCGCGGAACTATCGCTCGCGGAAGCGCCGGTGACCGTGCTGGCGCGCACCCCGGAAGGCTATCGCCGGTTGTCGCGCCTTATTGCGCGCGCCCGGATGGAGGCTGGGGAGAAGGATCGGGTGGATTATCCGCCACTAGATGAGGTGGCGCGCGAGCTGGAAGGGGAGTGCTTCTTCCTGGTGGGGTCGGAAGCGTTAGCAGAAATCGATAACCTGCTCGAAAGAATAAAAATAGACAGCATAGTTCTCGAATATTCGTGCAGTATGTCCCCTGAAGACGCGGATCGGCACCGTTTCCTCGATAAATACAATAACTTGCGGGCCATCGCAACCGCACGGCCTGCGGCGGCGACCCGTGACCAAGCTCGGCTCGCCGCCGCCAAGCGCGCCTTGGCTCGCCGGGAGTCTCTTGCGGCCGCTGCGCCGCACACCCACCCCATGGGCGCCGGCTGGCTGCGATCCGGCGAGCAGATGGCCCAGCTTTTGCCTGACCGGCCGGAGCTTATTGCGGAAACTGTGCGTCTGGCTCGCGAGTGTTCCTTTACCTGGGATGCGCTTGCCCCGAACCTGCCGCACTTTCCCGTTCCGGAGGGGCATACCGAGATGAGCTGGCTGGAGCATGAGGCCTGGCGCCGTGCCAAGGAGCGTTATGCCTCGCGCCCGGCCGAGATTAGGCAGGCGGCCAGGAAGCAGATTAGGCATGAGTTGGGCGTCATCAAGCAGCTGGGCTTTCCAGGCTACTTCCTAATTGTGTGCGACCTAGTGGATTTTTGCCGGCGCGAGAATATTTTGTGCCAGGGGCGCGGCTCGGCCGCTAACTCTGCGGTGTGTTTCGCACTGGGTATTACCAACGCCGAGCCCATCTCCGCGCAGCTGCTTTTTGAGCGCTTCCTTTCCCCGGACCGCGATGGCCCGCCCGATATTGATATCGATATCGAGTCTGGTCGCCGCGAGGAGGTAATCCAGTATGTCTATCGCACCCACGGCCGTGATCGAGCCGCGCAGGTGGCCAATGTCATTACTTATCGCCGCAAGGGCGCGACCCGCGATGCCGCCCGCGCGCTGGGGTATCCGCAGGGCTCGGCCGATGCGTGGTCGAAGGGTACCTCCGAACCGCCTGCTGAGGTCTCATCTTTGGCCGAGCAATTCCTCGGCCAGCCCCGCCACCTAGGAATCCACTCCGGCGGCATGGTGCTATGTGACCGGCCCATTGCGGACGTCGTCCCCATGGAGTGGGCGCGCATGGAAAACCGCTCCGTGCTGCAGTGGGATAAGGATGATTGTGCTGCCGCCGGCCTGGTGAAATTCGACCTGCTCGGCCTTGGCATGTTGGAGGCGCTGCACCACATGATCGATGCCGTGCGTGCTACCACCGGCCGCGAGGTGCACCTGTGGGAGCTCGACCTCGCCGAGCCGGAAGTCTATGACATGCTCTGCCGCGCCGATGCGGTGGGCGTCTTCCAAGTGGAATCCCGCGCGCAGCTAGCCACGTTGCCGCGCCTGAAGCCGCGCCGTTTCTTTGACCTGGTGGTCGAAGTCGCGCTTATTCGGCCCGGCCCCATCCAAGGTGGGTCCGTGCATCCCTACCTGCGCCGCCGCGATGGCTTGGAGGAGGTCACCTATGACCATCCCGTGTTGGAGAAATCCCTGGGCAAAACCCTGGGCATCCCGCTTTTCCAGGAACAGCTGATGCAGATTGCAGTCGATGCCGCCGGCTTTTCCGGCGCCGAGGCCGATGACCTACGCCGCGCCATGGGGTCGAAACGTTCCCCGGAAAAGATGGACGCGCTGCGCAGCCGTTTTTATGCTGGTCTGCGCGAGACTAATGGCATCGAGGGCGAGGTAGCCGATAAGCTCTGGACCAAAATTGTGGCTTTTGCCGCCTATGGTTTCCCGGAATCGCACTCGCAGTCCTTTGCCTCGCTGGTGTATTTCTCTGCGTGGTTTAAGTATCACTACCCGGCGGAATTCTGCGTGGGCCTGCTGCGCGCGCAGCCGATGGGCTTTTATTCCCCGCAGTCGCTCATCCAAGATGCCCGGCGCCACGGTGTGCGGGTGCTGCCGGTGAGTATCAATGATTCTGGTGCGCAGGCCCAGGCGACAAGGTCGGGCGAGATTCGGTTGGGCCTGAACCTCATCAAGGGGCTGGGGGAGTCTGCCGCCGAGCGCGTGGAGGCGGCCGCGCCTTTTACTAGCGTGTCCGATCTTTCGCGCCGGGCGGATCTCAGCGTGGAGCAGGTGGAAGCGCTGGCCACGGCTGGGGCATTGGAGTGTCTGGGGTTGGATCGTCGGCAAGCGCTGTGGCAGGCCGGCGTTGCCGCCACCGAGCGCGAAGGCATGCTGCCTGGCACTTCCGCGCTGGCTGCACCGCACCTGCCCGGTATGTCCGCCTTCGAGCTTATGGCTACCGACGTCGCCTCCACCGGCGTGACCCATAACCAGCAGCCCATGGAGCTGGTGCGTGCCTCGCTTGCCGACGTCCTACCTGCTTCCCAACTTCCCCATGTTCCCGATGGCACCCGCGTGCGCATTGCCGGCATTATTACCCACCGCCAGCGCCCGCGTACCGCATCTGGCCTGACCTTTTTGGGTGTGGAGGATGAAACCGGCCTGATGAATGTGATGGTTTCACCTGGATTGTGGTCGCGGCACAAGGTGTTGGCCCGCACCGCCCGCGCAATGATTATTCGAGGCATCGTGCAAAATGCCACCGGGGCGGTCAGCGTGGTCGCGGATAAGCTCGAGCCGCTGGACTTAGGCGAATTCCTCTCCCGCGGCTCCCGCGATTTCCGCTAGTTTCCTCCGCTGCGCAGCTCGTCCGCGTTGAGCTTATTGGCCAATTCCTTGGCTACCGCAAAAGGGATCCACAGCAGTTGGGTATAGATGAGCTTGGCAAAGAAGATGGCGATACTAGCCCCCGAGGTCGCCTCCTCCACTGCAACCTGCTCCGCCCCGAGAAAGCGCAGGCCGAATGCGGTGGTGACGGCGACGAGGAAGAGCACTATAGAAATAACCACTGCGGTCTTAAGTCCTGTGTCGCGGGCGTCGGTATGCAGGCGCAGTTCGTACTCATCCATCTCCGTGGTGGGTGCGTCGAGGTGACGGATGGACTGCCGGAGCGACGTGGTGTAGATGGTGGCCGCGATACCGGCAATCGGCCATAGCAAGTTAGACAAGCTGAGCGTGAAGAAGTGCAGGGCCGCAGCCACGATGGCCAGGCCGAGGAAAATGTCGCCGGCCAGGACAAGGCGCTTGCGGCGAGAAACGGAGGCGGGGATTGGGCTAGCCATTAGGAATTCTTCCTATAGATTTCAGTGGACATGGGAGAAAATTCCTGGCGGGAAAAGATAGCCTCCACGGGGAGATCAAAGACCTCGCAGACGCGGAAAGCTAGGTCCAGGCTGGGCGAGTGGTCGCCGCGCTCAAGCGCGCCGACGGTCTGAGGATTGACGTCGATGGCCTCGGCCAACTGTGCGCGCGACATGTCCCGCTCGGCGCGCAGCACACGAACCCGGTTATAAATGGGTGCGGAGGGCTTCTTCTTTGGGGACATAAGTCAAAGTATTGCATAAACCCAACGACCTGGCAAGGGTTACTACTCGACGCCGAAGATATCCCCTGGCTGGCAGTCCAGTGCCGCGCATAATGCTGCCAGAGTGCTAAAGCGTACGGCCTTGGCCCGATTATTCTTCAGAACGGAGAGATTAACTGGAGTGATGCCGCGCTGGATGGCCCACCAATCGATGTCGAGCTGACGAGGGTACCAATGGTTTTCCGTTAAGGAAACGGTAAGTTGCCCAAGGGCTTCTCCTGATTGTTACTGTCAATAACTATGAGCGAAGAAATGAATCCCGTCTCGCCGCGGCTGGTGACCTCGCGCTATATCCACCATTTGAGCTGGATGTTTCTGCTCGCCGCGGCCGCCGCTGCAGCGGGGTTTTGGTGGACCCCGTGGTTCTACTGGGCGGCCGGCATCTTCGTCGGTCTTTTCTTCTGGCTGCTCTGGCTCATTCCCGCTCAAGTGCGCAATATGGGTTGGCTCGAAACCGACGACGAGCTGCTTATCACCCGCGGCAAGCTCTGGTACACCTTCACCGTCGTGCCCTACGGCCGCATCCAATTCGTCGACGTCACCTCCGGGCCCATCGATCGCGCCCTCGGGCTGAAAAAGCTGCAGCTCCACACGGCTTCGGCCAGCACGGATGCCACCATCAAAGGCCTAGAAGCCCCGCTTGCCGACGCCCTCCGCACCCGCCTTGCCCACCAAGCCCGCGAACGGATGAGCGGCCTATGAGCCCCCAGCCGAGCTTCCGTCGCGTCCACCGCCTTACCCCACTGTTGCGTCTGTGGTCGGTCATCCTGGCCCTCATCGCGGGCTTCGCCCTCAACGCCAACATGGAGGCCCTGCGCGATATCTTTGCCTTTATTACCGGCGAACACCGCGGCGAGGCCTTGCGTGATACCGCCCTTGCCCTCGCCGGTTTCATCGCGGTCTGCGCGGTGGTGTGGCTCGCCTCCGGCCTATGGTGGCGCCGCATGGGTTATCAGCTCGGCGCGGAAGAGCTTTCCCTGCGCCGCGGCCTCTTATCTGTCCAATTGCGCACCGCGCGCTATGACCGCACCCAGGCCGTTGACGTCGTGGAACCCGTCATCGCCCGCCTCTTTCGTCTCGCGGCCGTGCGGGTGGAAACCGCAGGCGGCCAATCATCTGTCATCGAAATCGCCTACCTCAAAAAGTCTGACGCCGAGGCCCTCCGTGATGACATCCTCGCCCGCGTTCACGGCGCTCCCACCTCCCAAACCGAGGCGCCGGCCGAGGAATCGGCTGAAGAAACGGCCGAGGAACCAGCTCTCGTGCCCGAGATCCCCATCGCCCGCTCCCTTATTGCTGCCGCGTTGCGCACGTCCACGCTTTTCCTCGTCGGCTTCCTTATCCTCGTTGTGGTTACGCGGCTGCCGCTCTCGACCGCGCTGCCCATCCTCGTCGGCGCGCTGCCCAATGCCTGGAACGTGCTCGATTCTTCCTGGCGTTATACCGCCCGCACCGACGGCGAGGTCCTCAACATCACCTACGGCCTGGCCGATCGCCGCCGCCAAAGCATTCGCCTCGACCGCATCCACGCCGTACAGATAACCCAGCCGTTCCTCTGGCGGCCGCTGGGCTGGTACGAGGTACGGGTCTCGGTGGCGGGGTATGGGGCGTCGGCAAGCGGAAAGGCTTCTGGTTCCACCCGCATCCTGCCGGTGGGCACCCTCGCCCAAGCCCGGCAATTCCTGCCGGCCGACGCCGCGCCCACCTACGCCTCGCCGGCCCGTGCCAAGTGGGTTTCCCCGCTGGACTACCGCCAACAAACCGTGGCGCTTACCGACGGCTACGTCATAGTGCGCAACGGCCGGCTCAATCGCCGCGTCAAGGCCATCCACACCTCCCATATCCAGGAGCTGACCTACCGCCGCGGGCCGATTTCCCAGGCGCTCGGCCTAGCCACCGTCGGCCTCGACCTAGTCCAGGGCCCCGTGCGCATGGACGCGCGCAACCTCACGCTTGCCGACGCCGCCACACTCCTTACCCAGCTGCGCTCCCGCCAACTGCCGGGACTTAAACCGCCCCGTTAAAGCCCAGCTGGCGCCAAGCCTCGAATACGGCCGTCGACGCCGAATTCGACAGGTTCATCGAGCGCCTGGCAGGCACCATCGGAATGCGCACGCGGTCCGTTATGCGCGGATGGTTAATATGCTCCTCCGGCAGGCCGGTCGGCTCCGTGCCAAAGAGTAGGACATCGCCTTCTTGGTATTCGATATCCGTAAACCACTTATCCGTATGCGTGGTAAACGCGAAGACGCGCGCGCCCGGCAGCGCATCCATGCAGGCCTGGAAGTCCTTGTGAATCTGCACATCGGCCAAATCGTGATAATCCAGACCGGCGCGCTTTAAGTGCTTATCGTCGAAATTGAAACCCAGTGGCTCAATCAGGTGCAGGCTCGCACCCGTCACCGCGGCCGTGCGAATCGCGTTGCCCGTATTAGTAGGGATGACTGGGTTATCAAAGACAATGTGCAGCTGGCTCATGCCTTCAGTCTAGGATGGTGGCTATGAGCGCTACCAAACTAGATGGCACACTGTACCGCGACGAGATTTTTTCCGACCTTGCCCAGCGCGTGTCCGCGCTGAAGGAGAAGGGGATTACCCCTGGCCTGGCGACCGTCCTCGTAGGTGAGGATCCGGGCTCCCAATCCTATGTGAAGATGAAACATCGTGACTGTGAAAAGCTTGGCATCAACTCCATCCGCAAGGACCTGCCGGCCGATATCACCCAGGAAGAACTAGAAGCCGTCATCGATGAGCTCAACGCCGATGATGCCTGCACCGGCTACATCGTCCAGTTGCCGCTGCCTAAGCACCTGGATGAAAACGCCATCCTCGAGCGCATTGACCCCGCCAAGGATGCCGATGGCCTGCACCCAGTCAACCTGGGCAAGCTCGTGCTCAACGAGGAGGCGCCCTTGCCGTGCACCCCGAACGGCTGCCTGCATCTGCTGCGCCGCTTCGGCGTCGAGCTCAACGGCGCCAAGACCGTGGTCATCGGCCGTGGTGTTACCGTAGGCCGCCCCATCGGCCTGATGCTTACCCGCCGCAGCGAGAACTCCACCGTCACGCTGTGCCACACCGGCACCAAGGACTTGGCCGCTGAGACCCGCGAGGCCGATATCGTCATTGCCGCCGCCGGCCAGCCCCACATGCTCACCGCGGACATGCTTAAGGAAGGCGCCGCGCTTCTCGACGTCGGAGTCTCCCGCGTCGACGGCAAGCTCACCGGCGACATTCACCCAGATTGCTGGGATAAGGCCGGGTTCGTCTCTCCGAACCCAGGTGGCGTCGGCCCGCTGACCCGTGCCTTCCTGGTACGCAATATCGTCGAACGCGCGGAAAAGTTGGCGTGAATCTAGATAATCCGCACGACGCCGAGCTCGCGCCCTCCCCACTGCCGCCTGCCGCGCAGTGGGCAGCAATTGGCATCTTCGTGGCCGGCGTGGTTATCTCCGGCGGCTATGCTGTCTTCGAATACTGGCGCCGGGCCACGTTCCTCCTCGGCCTGGCCTTGCTGTGGCTCACCGTGGTCCGACTGACGTGTGATTCCAGCCGCGTCGGCGTGCTGGCCGTACGCTCGCGCCGCTTTGACGCCTGCTTTACCGGCTTAGTCGGCGCCGTGATGGCCTTTCTGGCCTTTTCTGTGGACTCGCTCGGTAGCTAGTTATCCACAGGTTTTTCGTAGAGCCTTCACCTATTTCGGCCTGAAAGGGTGTGGTTCGGTCGGTTATCCACAGGTAACCGCCCGCCTCCGCGCGCTGGGTTGCGCGGCCGGTTTAGGCTCGGGGCCATGATTTCGAACTACCTGGCTGCCGTGAACTCCCCGATGGTGCTCATCGGGGAGTGCGTTGGGCTGTCGGTAGAAGAGCTCGTCGATAAGGGCTTTAGTGATCGCGAGGCCGCCGAGTTTGCCCGCCTGGCCGATACTTACTTCGGCCGCACCTCCTTTGGCGCTAAACGGCGCGCCGCCCGCCGCACTTCGCTGCCGCTCGACGCGCTGAAAATTATCGAGCACTTCGCGCAGAAGATGAAAACCCAGCGGGCGGCTTGGGCACTGCGCGAGGCACTTTGCGCCCTGCGCCTTTCCACCAGCGAGATTGAAAAGTGCGCCCGCCGCATGGTGCGCGAGGAGCGCACCACCAAGCGCTCCGAAGGCGTGCGCTTGACCCGCCGCCGCGATGACCTGTGGACCCTGACAATTACCGCCGAGTCCGAGTTGGTTGCAGAAATTAATAACCACGTCTCCACCGTCGCCGATGCTCGTCGCGTCTTTGCCGAGGGCGCCTCTACCTCCACAATCACCACCAATGTGGTGCTCAACCTGAATGAGATGGTGAAGGTCACCCACGACGAGGACGTCACCTTGCAGCTGACCATTGGCGCGCAGATATCTGGTGCGGATCTTGTCCGCCGCGCGCTTGCCGACGTCGGCCTTATCACCCTCATCCACCCCGTCACCGGTCCCGTAAACCTCTATCAATCGCGACGCTTGGCTACTTGGAAGCAACGCCAAATGGCGATGGCAGAAAACCCGGTGTGCCCGTGGCCCGACTGCCACACGCCGGCGGATGAATGCCAAGTCCACCATCTCACCCCGTGGCTGCTCGGCGGCGATACGAATCCCGAAAACCTCACCATCGCGTGCAAGTATCACAATGCTGTGAACGACGATGACCCGAATGCGCCGCCGCGTCGCGGCCGGCTCGAGCGCCGTCCTGGAGAAGGCATCGTGTGGCGCCCGCCTTGGGCGAAGCCACCCGACGATCGCTGAGCCGCTTCGTCCCTTCGCCGCCCCAGCGCAGCGCATAGTGCTAGTGCGCGCTGCGCGGCTTTGGCGATCCTTGCTGCTGCGATCTTTTTAAATCGAATACTCGGTGGGATCGCCTGCCGCTGCATCAATGCGCGGGTCCGGCTGGGAAAGAGTGAGGAAGTTGCGCAGGATGCGATCCATTTGGCGTGACTCGGTGAGGAAGGCGTCGTGGCCTACCGGGGAGACCACCTTGGCCATAGCCAATAGATTTCCCAGATTGCGCGAGATATGTTCTTGCTGGTGATACGGGTACAAGATGTCCGTGTCTACTCCTACGACCATTGTAGGTACCTTGGATGATCCCAGCGCGCGGTTGAGCCCACCGCGGTCACGGCCGATATCGTGGCGGTTGAGCGCCTCGGTGAGAGTGACATAGGAGCCGGCATCGAAGCGGTCGGCCAGCTTGATTCCTTGGTAATCCAGGTAGGAGTTAACGGCAAAGCGATTATCGCGGCGGCGGTAAGGCCCGAGCGGGTTCTCGCCGGTCTGTGCCTGAACGCCGAAGCGCTCGTCAATTTCTTGTTCGCCGCGGTAGGTCAGGTGCGCAATGCGGCGCGCGGCCGCCAGCCCCTCGCGCGGACGCTGGGCGGATGCGTAATAGTCCCCGCCGTGCCAGAAGGAATCTTGCTCGATGGCCGCGATCTGCGCCGACTGGATGCCAATCTGCCAGGCGGAGGCGCGGGCCGATACGGCAATGACGCAGGCCGCGTCGAGGAAATCGGGGTGCATCAGTGTCCACTCGAGCGTGCGCGCGCCACCCATTGAGCCGCCGATGACGGCATGCACGTGGGTGATGCCAAGTTCATGCAAAGCGGCACGCTCGGCCGCAACGAGGTCGCGCACGGAAAGCGCGGGAAAACGCGAACCCCAAGCACGGCCATCGTCTGGGTGCGGAGAAGCCGGGCCGGTAGAGCCTGCGCAGCCGCCCAGTGCATTGGTAGCGATAATGCACCACTTCGTCGTATCCAGCGCCTTGCCGGGGCCTACTAGGTCGGCCCACCACTCGGCCACATTCGAGTTCCCGGTTAGCGCGTGTTCGACCAGGATGACGTTATTGGCGCCATGGGGATCGCCGAGAAGGTGGCCGAAGCGGTGGTAGGCAATGTGGGCGTCGGCAAGCGTGGCGCCGGCTTCGGTGTGAAAATCGCCGATGCTAACTAGCTTCATGCCAGCGCGTTAAAGCCCAGCTCGAGGTCCGCGATGATGTCATCGATGTGCTCGATGCCCACGGACAGGCGGATAGTGGATTGAGTAATGCCGGCCGCTGCCAGCGCAGGTTCATCGGATTGCGAGTGCGTGGTGGTTGCCGGATGCACGGCCAGGGAGCGGGTATCGCCGATATTGGCGAGGTTGGAGTGGAGCTTGAGGGCGTCGATAAACGCCCAGGCTTCTTCGCGGCCGCCGTCGATGTCGAAGGAGAGCACGGAGCCGGTGTAGGCGTAGCCGAGCTTTTCCTTGGTGGCCTTATAAGGTGAGGAGTCGAGGCCGGCGTAGTTGACCTTGGTGACCTTGGCGTGGCTTTCTAGGTACTCGGCGACGGCTTGGGCGTTGGCATTGTGCTTTTCGACGCGCAGCCCTACCGTCTCAATTCCATTCAGCGTCAGCCAGGCGTTGAAGGGGGAGATGGCGGCGCCGGTATCGCGCAGCAGGCCGGCGCGGGCCTTGAGTGCGAAGGCTGGGGCGCCGAGGTCGGCGTATTTGAGTCCGTGGTAGGCCTCATCCGGGGTGACGAAGTAGGGGAATACGGGCTCGCCGTTGCGGGTGACGGTCCAGTCGAAGGAGCCGCCGTCGATAATCGCGCCGCCGACGGCCGAGCCATTGCCGGTGTAGAACTTGGTGGTGGAGACCACGACGATGTCCGCGCCGAGGTCCAGCGGCCGGGCGAGGGCGGCGGTGGCGATGGTGTTATCCACGATGAGCGGGACCTGGTTATTGTGGGCAACCTCGGCGATGGCGGGGATATCAAGGACATCAGCCACGGGGTTGCCGAAGGTCTCGCCATAGAATGCCTTGGTATTTGGTTGTGCGGCATCTTGCCAGGAGGCCGGGTCGTCCGGGTCCTCGACGAGGGTGACGTCGATGCCTAGGCGCTTGAGCGTGACGGTAAAGAGGGTGGAGGTGCCGCCGTAGAGACGCGGGGAAGTCACGATGTGGTCGCCGGCCGAGGCGAGGTTCAAAATGGCCGCGGTTTCGGCGGCCTGGCCGGAAGCGAAGGCAACGGCCGCGACGCCGCCCTCGAGGGAAGCGAGGCGTTCTTCCAGCGCGTCCTGGGTGGGGTTGGTCAGGCGGGTGTAGATGGGGCCGGCGTCGGAAAGGTTGAAGCGGTTGGCCGCGTGCTCGGCGTCGTTAAAAACGTAAGAGGTGGTCTGGTAAATCGGCACATTGCGGGCGTTGTGGTGCCCGTCGAGGTTTTGGCCTGCGTGTACAGAGCGGGTAGCGAAGGACCAGTTGGAATTGGAGTTATCGTATTTCGTCGTCATGCTTGGCAAGACTAGACCAAGCGGTATATATAGCGAACGATTTTGTAGAAACGCGCTGGCAGCCGTGAGAATAAAAATAGACCAAGCGGTCGGTGTGGCGCTTGGTCTGGTGGGGTGTCTTTCTTAGTGGCGGCGGTCGTGCTCCTCGAGCTGATTAGCAATGCGGCTAGTATTCGCGCGGGTGTCATTGCTATTGCGCACGAGCTTGACCACGAGGGCGATAATTCCAGCGAGGATAAGGACGAAAACGAGGATGAGAAGGAGCTCAATCGGACCTAAAGACATCTATTACCTTTCGTTTATAAACGTGGGCTTTACGGTATCACCCCTGTAAAGCCGCCGCGACTGCAGAAAGGCTTTCGCGTAGCTCGGTATCGCTGAGGTGGCCGAAGCCGAGTACGACGCCGTCTTCAGCTTCGGCCCCGCCCCAATAATCGCGCAGCGGGGTGAGTTTGATGCCGCGGGCGGCGGCGCGGGGGACAACGGCCGGGTCGCACAGTAGGACCGCGTGGAGTCCACCGTGGATGGGAAGGAGCTGGGTGCCATCGATGGAGCCAAGCGCTTCGGCCACTAGGTTGCGGCGGCGTTTATAGGTGCGGCGCATGCGGCCGGTGTGGCGTCGTAAAGCGCCGCTGGCAAGGTAGTGGGCGAGCGCGGCCTGGGGGATGGAGCCGACGGGTTGGCCGAAGATATCGCGCACACGGTCCACGGCCGGGCGCAAGCGTGACGGGAGGACGAGGTAACCGCATGCAATCGAGGGGGAAATGACGGAGGAAAAAGTCCCGAGTAGCACGGTGTGTTCTGGGGCGAGCGCGGCCAGGGCGGGAAGTGGCTGGCCGACGTAGCGCAGCTCGGAGTCGAAGTCGTCCTCGATGAGGAGGGCGTCATGTGCGCGGGCCCATTCGACGAGCTCTGCGCGCCGGGCTGCAGGCAGGGAGCCGCCGTAGGGATATTGATGGCTGGGGGTGACGATGAGGGCGTCGAGGTCGGCGGTGGGAACAGTGACGCCGTCGCGGCCGGTGGGGATTTCCAGCAGCGTGTGGCCGAGGGCCTGGGGGACTCGGCGCAGGCTGGGGTAGCCGGGTGATTCCACGCCCACGCGCAGCGGGCGGCCGAGGGCGCGCAGGAGTACCGAAAGGCCATCGCGGGCACCGGCCGTGATGAGGATGCGGGTTGGGTCGACGTTAAGCCCGCGCATGTGGCGCAGGTGCGCGGCGACCTCGCGGGGAAGGTCGCCGGAGGGGTCGACGGCCGCAGCGCGCCACGCGGCCCTCCATTCAGGGGTGAGGATTCCCGCGGTGTCGGGCAGTCCGGGCGTCAGTGACACCAGCTCGGGCTCGGCGGCCGGTATGGGGGCCGGCTCCGGGCGCGGGGCGCGGGCGTGGGGGAGCAGCGGGTTGATGACGGTGCCGGAGCCAACCTCGGCCGTAAGGTATCCCTCGGCCGTGAGTTGCTCGTAGGCGGTGACTACGCTGCCTCGGGAAACGCCGAGCTGCGAAGCCAAGTTGCGGGTCGAGGGAACGCGCTCGCCGGGCCGGAGGACGCCGGCGGCAACCTGGGTGCGGAGGGCCGCGGCGATTTGCACGGGCAGCGGCCGCGTATCAGAGGGATCGAGGCGGAGAGGCACTCCTTCATCATAAGTGGTCTAATCCAACACGCTGAAAATGGCTCTTGTCTTGTACCAATTGTGTGGGCCACTATGTGACCTATGACTGAACAGGTAAATGAACAAGGACGCGCCACTACGCGCGTGAAGCGAGGACTAGCCGATATGTTGAAAGGCGGCGTCATTATGGACGTCGTCACGCCGGAGCAGGCGCGCATTGCGGAGGACGCGGGTGCGTCGGCAGTTATGGCGTTGGAGCGTGTGCCGGCCGATATTCGTGCGCAGGGCGGGGTGGCCCGCATGTCGGATCCAGAGCTAATTGAGGGCATCGTCGAAGCGGTGGACATCCCGGTCATGGCCAAGGCCCGCATCGGCCACTTTGTGGAGGCTCAGATCCTCGGCGAGCTGGGCGTGGACTTCATCGATGAGTCCGAGGTGCTCAGCCCGGCCGATTATGTCAACCACATCAATAAGTGGGACTTCGACGTGCCATTCGTGTGTGGCGCGACCAACCTGGGTGAGGCGCTGCGCCGCATCACCGAGGGTGCGGCCATGATTCGTTCCAAGGGCGAGGCCGGCACGGGCGATGTCTCGGAGGCCGTGAAGCACCTGCGCACGATTAAGGCCGAGATTGCCCGCCTGCGCCACCTGGATCGCGATGAGCTCTACGTCGCGGCCAAGGAGCTGCAGGCACCGTACGACCTAGTCGCAGAGGTTGCGGAGACCGGCAAGCTCCCGGTTGTGCTTTTTGTCGCCGGTGGCGTGGCCACGCCTGCCGACGCCGCCCTTGTCCGCCAGATGGGCGCCGAAGGCGTCTTCGTTGGCTCCGGCATCTTCAAGTCCGGCGAGCCCGCCAAGCGTGCGGAGGCCATCGTCAAGGCGGCGACCCTCTACGACCAGCCGGCCGAACTAGCCAAGCTTTCCCGCGGCCTGGGCGAGGCCATGGTGGGCATCAATGTCAACGACGTGCCCGCGCCGCACCGCCTGGCTGAGCGCGGATGGTAGCCACCGTTGGGGTGCTGGCGCTGCAGGGCGGCGTCGAGGAGCACCTGCGCATTCTTGATGAGCTCGGTGTTGCTACTCGCCGGGTGCGGGTGCCGCGGGACCTGGACGGGCTCGACGGGCTGGTGATTCCGGGCGGCGAGTCGAGTGTCATCGACAAGCTGGCGCGCAGCTTCGATCTGGCCGAGCCGCTGCGCGACGCCGCAGCTGCAGGCCTGCCCGTGCTCGCGACCTGCGCTGGGCTCATCTACTGTGCCCGCGAGCTCGATAACCCCGCGCCGGGCCAGCAGACCTTGGGCCTGCTGGATGTGACGGTGCGGCGCAATGCCTTTGGCAACCAGCGTTTTTCCGCCGAGCGGACAGTGGACGTGGTCGTTGCTAAAGACCAGTCGCTGCCGATTGAGGCGAGCTTTATCCGCGCACCGCTGGTCACCCGCGTAGGCGAGGGCGTC
The DNA here is from genome assembly GCF_037908395.1 of Corynebacterium sp. KPL4072. Taxonomy (NCBI): domain Bacteria; kingdom Bacillati; phylum Actinomycetota; class Actinomycetes; order Mycobacteriales; family Corynebacteriaceae; genus Corynebacterium; species Corynebacterium sp. KPL4072. The sequence goes on along the minus strand of NZ_JBBMGE010000003.1, from coordinate 62,481 downwards.
GAGGTCATCGCGACGGCGCCGGGCGAGGACGGCGACGCGGTGGTCGGTGTGCGCCAAGGCCGCGTGACGGCGCTGAGCTTTCACCCAGAAGAAAATGGCGACGCTCGCGTGCACGCCGCCTGGCTCGATAGCTTCTAAATCTGCGCGCATACTAAAGCCGCCCCGCAGCAAAGCAATGAACGCTGCGGGGCGGCTTTTGCCTGGGAAGAATTACTTCTTCAGTCCGTCAATGATCTCGTTGAACCTAGCAACTGGGCGCATGACGGCAGAGGTCTTCTCGTCATTTGGCCAGTAGTAGCCGCCGAGGTCGGCGGGGTTGCCCTGGGCGTCGACAAGCGCCTGGGCGATCTCGTCTGCCTGGGAGGACAGCTGGGAAGCCACGTCCTTGAAGGCTGCGGCGAGATCGGCATCATCGGTCTGGTTAGCCAGCTCTTCGGCCCAGAAGGTGGCCAGGAAGAAGTGGGAACCGCGGTTGTCGATTTCGCCTACCTTGCGGGACGGGGACTTGCCCTCATTGAGTAGGCGCTCGGTGGCCTTGTCCAAGGTAGCGGCTAGGACGCCGGCTTTCTCGTTGCCGTTGGTCTGCTTTTCGTGGCGGAAGGACTCGGCCAGGGCCAGGAACTCGCCGAGGGAATCCCAGCGCAGGTGGTTTTCTTCTTCTACCTGCTGGACGTGCTTCGGGGCGGAGCCGCCGGCACCGGTCTCGAAGAGGCCGCCACCTGCCATGAGTGGAACCACAGATAGCATCTTGGCGGAGGTGCCCAGCTCGAGGATGGGGAAGAGGTCCGTGTTGTAGTCACGCAGCACGTTGCCGGTAACGGAGATGGTGTCCTCGCCGCGGCGGATGCGCTCGATGGAGGTCTTGGTAGCGGTTACCGGGTCCTCGATGGAGATGTCCAGGCCCTCGGTGTCGTGGTCCTGCAGGTACTTCTCCACTAGGGACTGGATATTGCGGTCGTGGCCGCGCTCTGGGTCGAGCCAGAAGATGGTCTTCATGCCGGACAGGCGAGCGCGGTTGACGGCGAGCTTGACCCAGTCCTGGATCGGAGCGTCCTTGGTCTGGCAGGCGCGCCAGATATCGCCTTCCTCCACATCGTGGGAGATGAGGACCTCGCCCTGGGAATTGCGAACCTCAACGGTGCCCGCGGCCGGGATCTTGAAGGTCTTATTGTGGGAGCCGTACTCCTCGGCCTTCTGCGCCATCAGGCCAACGTTTGGCACTGTACCCATGGTGGTTGGGTCGAAGGCACCATTTTCCTTGCAGTCCTCGATAACAGCCTGGTACACGCCAGCGTAGGAGGAATCCGGAATGACGGCGAGGGTGTCCTGCTCCTCGTCGTTCTTATTCCACATGTGGCCGGAGGTACGGATCATGGCGGGCATGGAGGCGTCAATAATGACGTCGGAAGGCACGTGCAGGTTGGTGATGCCCTTGTGGGAGTTGACCATGGCAAGGTCGGGGCCGTCGGAAAGCGCGGCATCGAAAGCGGCCTTGATTTCTTCGCCATTGTCCAAGTTCTTCAGGCCCTCGTAGATAGCGCCCAAGCCGTTCTCGCCGTTGAGGCCGGCAGCCAGCAGCTCCTCGCCATACTTGTCATATACATCAGCAAAGAAAGCGCGGACGACGTGGCCGAAGAGGATGGGGTCAGAGACCTTCATCATGGTGGCCTTCAGATGGGTGGAAAAGAGCACGCCCTCTTCCTTGGCGCGCTTGACCTGTGCGATGAGGAACTCATCCAGAGCCTTGGCGGACATGAAGGTGCCGTCGATGACCTCGCCCTTGAGAACCGGCAACTCCGGCAGCAGGGTCTGCTCGCCGTCGGCGGTCTTAAGGACGATGGACAAGGTGTCCTCGTTTTCCAGGATGACGGACTTTTCATTGTGGCGGAAGTCGTTGTCCGCCATGGTGGCAACGTTGGTCTTGGAGTCCTTGGACCACTCACCCATGCGGTGCGGGTGCTTCTTGACAAAGTTCTTCACGGCCTCCGGTGCGCGGCGGTCGGAGTTGCCCTCACGCAGCACCGGGTTAACAGCGGAGCCCTTGACGGAATCGTAGCGGGTAGCGATGTCCTTTTCTTCCTCGGTGGAAGGGTTATCCGGGTAATCAGGCAGGTCGTAGCCGGCAGCCTGCAGCTCCGCGATGGCCTTCTTCAGCTGCACCAGGGAAGCGGAAATATTCGGCAGCTTGATGATATTTGCTTCCGGAGTCTTGGCCATCTTGCCCAGCTCTGCCAAGGCGTCTTCGACCTTCTGCTCTTCGGTCAGGCGCTCTGGGAACTGCGCGGCGATGCGGGCGGCCAGCGAAATATCGCGGGTTTCTACGTCAATGCCCGCAGTAGAAGCGAAGGCCTCCACGATGGGCTTGAGGGAGTAGGTCGCCAGCAGCGGCGCCTCATCGGTACGGGTCCACGTAATCTTTGCCATGATTCTCCTAATTAACGTTGGAAAATTGTTCAAGTGCCCAGAGTACCGATTTTGTGGGCGGCATGTGGGCCAGTTTGCTGATAGTGATCCCCCATTTGCGCCCCTTGAAAAGGGTTGCGTGGCTAGCATCACCCACTGGCTGGCGGGGTGGAGATATTCACGGCCGCCCGCTGCGGGCATGCTGCAGATAAACGCGGGGTGTACCCTCACTCTCCATGAAAATCATCGACGAGCTAAGCCCGCGCAGCGCCCATGAACCCCGCATTCGGCGTCGTCCGTTGCCTTTACAAACGGAGATTACCGCTGGTCGCCGCGCTATTGTCATGGTGGCGATGGCGCTTGGTGCCTTTGCCATTGGCACTACGGAGTTCGTGTCGATGGGCCTGCTGCCGCTTATCGCGGATGATTTTGGCATTTCGGAAGAAAACGCCTCGACTCTCATCACCATTTACGCGATGGGCGTGGTGGTCGGTGCCCCGCTGATTGCGGCCTTTACCGGCAAGCTTCCACGCCGTCGCTTGATCCTGCTGCTCATTGGATTCCTCGTGGTGGGAAACCTGCTATCGGTGGTGGCACCGAATTACGCCATCCTCATGGTGGCGCGCTTCATTGCGGGTATGCCGCACGGTGCTTATTTCTCCGTGGCGAACCTTTCGGCCGCATCCATGGCGCCTCCAGGCGGCCGCGGCAAGGCCATGGCCTACGTAGGCATGGGTCTGGCCATCGCCACGGTCATTGGGGTGCCGGCCGCGCAGGCGCTTGGCTCCGCGTTAGGCTGGCAGGCGGCCTACCTTGTGGTTGTGGCGCTGGGCATTATCACCGCCATTGCGTTGTTTTTCCTGATGCCGCACATGACGGAGATGAAACAGACCGATATCCGCACGGAGTTTGGGGCGTTTAAAAATAGCCAGGTGTGGTTCACCGTCATCATGGGCGTGGTGGGCTTTGGCGGCATGTTCTCCGTCTATACCTATATTTCTTGGACCATGACCGAGGTTGCCGGCATGGATCAGAGCCTCATCTGGGTCGTGCTCATGGCCTATGGCATCGGCATGACCATCGGCAATGCCTTCGGCGGCTGGCTGGCGGACCGCAACCTGGAGTTTGGCATCATTTTTGCCTTGGCCTGCCTGATCGTTATTTTGACGGCCTTTTATTTCCTCTCCGGACACGCCATCCCGGCCACGATTTGCTTTGGCTGCGTAGCGTTTATGGGCTCCACCTTGGTGCCTTCGCTGCAGCTGCGCTTGGTGCATGTGGCTGGCGACGCCCAGACTTTGGCCGCCGCACTCAACCAGTCCGCGTTGAACATTGCGAATGCAGCGGGTGCGACCATTGGTGGCGCCGTGGTGGGTGCCGGCTGGGGCTACTCCGCTCCGGCGCTGGCGGGTGCCGGCCTGGCGGCTGCGGGTTGCCTGGTGTGGGCTGCGACGATGTGGGATAAAAAGCGCCTTGCTCGCCATTCATAAACGGACCGATATGCTGGTTGTATGACCCTTACCATCGCGAGCGTTAACGTCAACGGAATCCGCGCTGCGTGTAAGCAGCGCAATGAAAATAATCCCGGCATGAATGCCTGGTTAGAGGCGACTTCGGCCGATATCGTGCTCATGCAAGAGGTGCGCGCTACCCCGCAGCAGGCCGAAAAAGCCTTGGCACCGGCCCTGGAGGCGGGCTGGCATTTGGCTCTTGCCGACGCCGCCGCAAAGGGCCGCGCCGGCGTGGGCATCTTGTCTCGCACCCCGCTTGCCGACGTCGAAGTGGGCTTCGGCTCCTTTAGCGACGCCGGCCGCTGGATTGCCGCTACCACCCGCGATATTCGCGTCGCTTCTCTGTACCTGCCTTCCGGTGATACGGGTTCGCCGAAATTGGATGAAAAGTACCGCTTCTTGGACGAGTTCCAAGACATTCTGGCGGATAACGCAGCGCGCACGAACTCCGATGGCAGCCCGGCCGAGATGGTGATAGGCGGCGATTGGAATGTCTGCCACCGCGCCCAGGACCTGAAGAATAATAAGGCCAATGAAAAGAAGGCCGGCCACCTACCCGAAGAGCGCGCCTTCATGGACCACGTCTTTGGTGCGTTCCCGGATGATGAGCCGCAGGAAAAGAAGAACCTGGGGCAGTGGCAGGGCGTTGTCGACTACGCCGGCGGCGAGCCGTGGGCCCCAACCACAGAGCCACAGTGGTTCGACGTGACCCGTCGCCTCCATCCGGACGAAGACGGCCCCTATACCTGGTGGACCTACCGCGGCCAGGCCTTTAATAACAACGCTGGGTGGCGCATCGATTATCAGGCGGCTACCCGTCCGATGCTGGAGCGCGCGCAGCGCACCTGGGTGGAAAAGGCCCCCACCGTGGAGCAGCGCTGGTCCGACCATTCCCCACTAGTGGTGGAGTACAGCTGATGACGCCACTATTTAGCGTCCTTTATGTAGTCGGCATTACGGCCGAGTCCATGACTGCCGCATTATCCGCCGGACGCCAAAAGCTCGACCTTTTTGGTGTCACCATGATCGCCTCCATGACGGCGCTAGGCGGCGGCACGGTGCGCGATATGATCCTCGATGATCCTCCATTTACCTGGGTAGAGCACCCGATTTATTTGGTGATCGTTATCGTGGCGGCCGTGGTGACGGTGGGCATGTCCTTCCTTATGCACTACTTCCGGCATCTCTTCCTCATCTTGGATGCCCTAGGGCTCGCGGTCTTTTCGGTGCTGGGCACCCAAATCGCAGTCCACCTGGGCCATGGGTTCATTATTGCCTCGGTGTCTGCGGTGATTTCCGGCGTCTTTGGCGGCGTGCTGCGTGACCTGCTTTCAGATCGCATTCCGCTGGTCTTTTCCGGCGAATTCTACGCCGCTATTTCGGTGCTCGCCGCGGCGTTATTTATGGCGCTGTACCACGGTGGTCTAGCCGAAGAACCGGCTGCGATCATCACCGCCTCCGTGTGCTTTATTGCCCGCTTGGCCGCGATCTACTTCAAGAAGGGCCTGCCCGTCTTCGAATATCGTGATGCCGAACAGCAGATGGACCCGCGTTTGCGGTTGTCCGCGCGCATCGTGCGCGATGGCGCCCGCAAGGCCAAGCGCAAGGCAGGCGCGGCCACGCGATACGCCAGCCCCATCACGCGTCCGTTGACTAGGCCTTTAAGCCGCCCGTTTAAGAACAAGACACGAGCTTTTTCTACTGCGGCAGAGGGGGCGGACTACGACGATATTTCCAGCAACCGCATCGCGCGCCGCCCGAAGCAACAATCGATTACCCGGCCGAGTGGCCGGCACTCGCCAGGGGCGAGGGGAGTAAACGTGGAGCAGCAGTGGAGCTTTAATAAGGGGGACGTCGGCAAGCGCAAGGCGCCTAAACACAAGCAGTAGTGCTACTATGGGTAGGTCAAAAAATTCAGTAATCTGCAACGGAGAAAGTTCATGGCTCGCGCAATTATTTCTTTCGTCCTCGGCGCTGTAATCCTCGGCCTGAGCATCTGGTGGTGGACCGTTGTTGGTCCGTCCTTCGCTTTCCTCGGCCCCATCGTGCTCATGGGCGTGGGCGGCGCGCTGATGGTTTCCGGTTGGGCCATCCTGATGGACGTGGTCAGCCCCACCTCCCGCAAGATTTAAAATCTTTGCGTCGCATTCCCTCTGCCCTCCGGGCGGGGGGGAATTTTTCGATCCGGGAGGGACACTGCTGGGGAAGGATGTGGACCGCGCGCCGGAGCTAGGGGGTAGGATAAAGCACCATGACTGCAGACAATTCCACCGTTTCCCGCGTCCTGTCCGGAATCCAACCCACCGCTGATTCCTATCACCTGGGTAATTACCTGGGAGCGCTCAAGCAGTGGATTGACCTGCAGGACGGCTATGATGCCTTCTACTTCATCCCTGACCTGCACGCGATAACCGTAGAGCAAAAACCCGAGGAGCTGCGCAACCGCACCATCGCGGGTGCCGCCCAGCTTATTGCCCTAGGCATTGACCCGGACAAGTCCACGCTCTTCGTCCAGTCGCATGTGCCTGCGCACACGGAGTTGACCTGGGTCTTTCAGTGCCTGACCGGTTTTGGTGAGGCCTCCCGTATGACCCAGTTCAAGGATAAGTCCGCCAAGCAGGGATCGGACCGCACCTCGGTGGGCCTATTTACCTACCCGATCCTCATGGCCGCAGATATTTTGCTCTACTCGCCGGATTATGTGCCCGTGGGCGAAGACCAGCGCCAGCACCTGGAGTTGACCCGCAACCTGGCCGAGCGCTTCAACAATAAGTACGGCGATACCTTCAAGGTGCCCGAGCCGTTTATCCCAGAGGGCGCGGCCAAGATTTATGACCTGCAGGAGCCGACCTCCAAGATGTCTAAGTCCGGAGCCAACCCCAAGGGTTTGGTCAACCTCTTAGATGCGCCGAAGACCTCGGCTAAGCGCATTAAGTCCGCCGTGACGGATGACTTGGGTTCGGTAGCCTTTGACCGCGAAAATCAGCCGGGTGTATCTAACCTATTGGTCATCCAGTCCGCGCTGACCGGTGAATCCATCGATTCCTTGGTGGAGAAGTACGCCGACCAGGGCTATGGCCACCTCAAGGTCGATACCGCAGATGCGCTGCAGGAATTTACCACTCCGCTCAAGGCACGCTTTGATGAGCTGATGGCGGATCGCGGCGAGCTCGAGCGCATTCTGGCCAAGGGCGCAGAGACGGCGCAAGAGATTGCCCAGCCGCTTGTCGACGACGTCTATGAAAAGGTCGGCTTCCTTCCTCGCCTGCGCAAGTAGTCGGCGGCTGCTTCTCCCATGCACCACCCCACAAAGGGACAAGTGGGCATTTGCCAGTTACTCTAGGTGGGATAAAAACTGTGCGAGCAAGAAGGGAAGCACGTGCCTACCACCACGCAATCCTCCTCGAAGAAGACGGACCACTACGGCATCGAACGCGCTAATGCCGACGAACCTGGTGCGGTAGATAAGATCCGCGCCAAGTCCAGATTCGTTGATCACCTGATGCGCATGAACGAGCGCTATGGTGCAGAAGGCGGCAATCAATTTGCCGCCGGCATCACCTATTACTCGGTGCTATCCATCTTCCCGCTCGCGATGCTGATCGTGGCTACCGTCGCCGCCGTCTTGGCTAACCGCGAGGACTTGCTCAATGATTTGCAGTCCCAGATCACCAGCTCGCTAGATGGCGATATGGGCGATACGGTCAATGAGATTCTCGATACGGCCATTGAACAGCGCGGGGCCATGTTCGGTATCGGTGGTTTGACCACCCTGTGGTCTGGACTGGGCTGGATGAATAACCTGCGCATTGGCATCTCGGCCATGTGGGGCATCGACGCCAACGAAGGCGGTTCCTTCCTGAAGAAGAAGCTCTCTGACTTGGTAGGCCTCATCGGCCTTATCGTGGCGTTCCTCATCGCCTTTGGCGTAACTGCCGCAGGTTCCTCCGGTCTTACCCAGAAGATTTTTGAGAAGGTCGGCATCGAGTCCTTCCCGGGTATGGACTTTGTGATTTTCTTTGTCGGCTTGGCAGTGGGCCTATTGGCTAACTTCATCGTCATGTGGTGGATGATTATGATCTTGCCGCGCACCAAAGTGCCGAAAAAATCTGGCCTCATCGGTGCGGCCATCGGTGCGGTGGCTTTCGAGCTGCTCAAGCAGCTGTCTACGGTCATCATGTCTTCTGCTACCGGCAGCCCGGCCGGCGCGGTCTTCGGTCCGGTCATCGTGCTCATGGTGGTCATGTACCTGATTTGGCGCGTGGTGCTGTATATCTCTGCGTGGACCGCCACCACCGCCGAGTCCCTGAAGTTTGCGCACCCGCCCGTCCCAGAGCCAGCCGTTATTCGCGTGCGCAATGAGGCCAAGGAGGGCGCACCGGCAGGCGCGACCTTTGGCATTGGTGCTGCTTTGGGTGCTGCGGCCGTGGGTGCGTTTAGCTTGCTGCGCCGCAAGTAAATCTCCTCCTAAGGGGTGAGGACGCCGCTGCTATTCGGCTTTAAGATAGAACATTATGAACGCCAATGACATCGCACCGAATCTTTATGAAGAATGGGGACTAGACCGCCGCGATGGCGAGCGGGAACTCTTAGTTTTACTGGAGTCCAAGGATTTGTCGCTAGAGCAGCAAGGTCAAGACATCGAGGACCCGCGGCGTGCGCAGCTCCGCATCGCCGCCAGCGTCTTGGGGTCTGCTGCGAAGCGCGCGGAATACGATAAGGCGTGTGAGACGGGTCTGCGCCCCACGTGGGGTGACTTGGGACAGCTGGGCGCGATAGGCCAGTGGAGCCCACGGCCGCAGCAACAGCAGCAGCCGCAGCAGTCGCAGCAGGCTCAGTTTTTTCAGTCTGGTCAGGCGGCAGGACCGGGGTACCAAGCGCACCAGGAACCACGATTTGCGCAGACTGCTAGCCCTTACGGGTCGCCGTATTCACGCAACCCCTTTGCCCCGCAGCACAATCCATTCCCGCCGGCAACGGCGAACGCGGCCGTCCCCGCACCGCTGCTACAACACCCAGCGCCTGAAATCAGTCAGCGCGCCGGTCAAGATGCGCGCATCGGAATGGCCATTTTGGACCTATTCTTTTTCTCACTCATCAGCGGTAGCTTCGGCGGCGCGCTGCTTTCTGGTGGTGTGGATGAACTCTCGACGTTTATCGGTGGTGCCATCATCTTGCTGCTCTACGTTTTGGGCACTGAGTGTTGGCTCGGCGCCAGCCCGGCCAAGCTGCTGATGGGCTACACAGTGCGCGATGTCGATACCAAAGAGCGGCTTAGCCTCACCCAGTCCGCAAAGCGTCAGTGGTGGCGCCTAGTCAATATTGTGCCGGGACCTGGTACCTTCGCCAGCTGGGTGGGTGCCGGCGTGCACACCTTCACCATTACGGAGAAAAATAACCGCCGCGGCTCCCACGATGAGTGGGCTAACGCCGAAGTAGTGAAAAAGCACCCACGCAAATAGCCAGCAAAGCTACAGCGCCAGCGATGACCCAGCCAAGCCACCCCTGCACCCCAGCTAAAGAGGAGTTTGCAGATTGTGCCTGGGTATCGGGCGCAGGTGTGGGTGCGGGGGAGGCAGGAGAGTCGGCGTCGGCAAGCAGCTGGCCTACGCCATCCCCAGGGGAAACCTTATAGGCCTCGTACAAAAGCTTTTGGGCCTGTTCCCAGGCACGCGGGCCGTGCTCCACGGTGGTATCGAGCAGGACCGCCTGCAAGCGCCGACCATGGCGATCGAGCGCACCGACGAAGGTATGGTGCGCATCATCGGTAAAACCCGTCTTGCCACCAATGCCGTCCGGATCGTTGAGGAAAAGCCCGTTATCGTTGCCTAATTGGTAGCCGTCAAAATCTCCCCAGCCGGGAAAATCCACGGACTCCGTATCGACAATGCGCGCAAAGGTCGGGTTATGGAAGGCCGCGCGGTAAATGCGGGAAATATCCTCGGCCGAGGTAGACATCCCCGGGGCGTCGAGCCCGGAGTAGCTGGCCGCAAAGGTGGAATTCGTGCCAATCTCGGCCGCCTTGTCATTGACCTTGCGCAAAGTGACCTCGTCGCCACCCAATTCCTGTGCCAGCGCGTGCGCGGCATCGTTGCCGGAGGCCATAAGCAATCCTTCAAGGAGCTGCTCCACCGTGTATTTGCCACCGGGACCGATGCCCACCGCAGAGCCGTCAATCTGTGCAGATTCTTCGCCTACCTCGACCTTCTTGTGCAGATCCAGTTCGTCGATGACCACGAGCGCCAGCAGCGCCTTAATGATAGAGGCCGGCCGGTAGCGGCCGTTAGGGTCCTTCATCGCGATAATCTCGCCGGTATCGATATCGGAGACCATCCATGCTGCGGCCACTACATCCTTGTCCACATGGAACCCCGCAGGCAGGGTAGTGCCACAGGCCTCATCGCTATCCACCGGCGGCAGCGGGGTGGGAGAGGCTTGCCCGGGGGCGAGCCGCTCCGAGGTGGTAGTGGCCTTTTCCGGCCGCTCGGCGTGGGGGCACCTATCGGTATCCGGGGCAGTGGTTCGCGTGGTGGTAGGAGTAGTCGGCGCTTCCGCCAGCGCGAGCGGTGGGCCGCTCAGCAAGACGGCGGTGAGAGAACTAGCGAGAATTCTTTTCATGACATGACACATCTTAGGCCCGTGCCTACGATGGGACGCATGCATGACGCGCCTTTGATTAGCCCTGAAAACAAGGACTCCGCCGCCGACGTGGTGGCCAAGCTTCCTAAGATCTCCCTCTTTGAGACCATTACCTCCACGGCCGCTACGCCGGAGGAGCTTACCGCGACCATCCGTGAGCGCTACGAGGCCTTGGCCGCAGACGGCGTGGTCTACGCAGAGGTGCACCTAGACCCCGCAGAGCTTGGCCTCGACGCTGCCGCTGTGGTGGAGGCCGCCGCAGCCGCCTGCATCGCTGGTCTTGACTCCCGCCTTGTCCTCGCTGGCTCTGCCCCAGAGGAAGCAGTGCCTGATGATGCCCCCGTGGTGGGTTATAGCCTGCCGCAGGGCCAAGCGAGCGGGGCCGCAGATTTTCGTGCGGCTTACCTGCCCACCCAGATCCAGGTGGGAGAAGACTTCGCAGAAGTAGAACGTGCCGCCCAGGCAGGCGTGAATCGCCTGATCCATCCGGTCAATATGATCGATGACTTCAGCGCGAATATTGAGGGCATTGTGCCCGGCCAGGCCTCTGGATACATCCGCGACCGTCACATCCCGCTCGTCTTTACTCCCCTTGAGGAAACCGAGGACCTCAATGACCACCCGCTGCCACTGCTGCAGCAACTGGGCTTTACCTGCACCATTTCCTCTGGTGATACCACGCTGACCAAGCAGTTCCTCGCGCTAAGCGAGGCCTTCGGGTATGGGCTGGAGGAATTTTTCGCTCTCACCGTCAAAGCGGTAGAGAATTCCTTCGCTGACCAGGAATTACGGCAGCATCTGCTAGAAACGGTTATCCTGCCAGCATACGAGGAATTATCTGATCCGGAGCTTGCTGGCCCGGACACGGAGGAATCCCTCGCTGATGCGGCAGACGCCGCTGAAGAGTAGAAACGATTAAAGGAGAATTACATGACTTCTGTACTTTTTGTTGTTACCGCCGCTGAGGAATGGACCCTGGCCGATGGCACCAAGCGCCCGACCGGTTATTGGGCCGAGGAGCTTATTGCCCCGCACCGCGTCTTCCAGGGCGCGGGCTGGGATATCCACTTCGCCACCCCGGGTGCGAAGGCTCCGGTCGTAGACGAGTACAGCCTGGAGGTACTGCCAGACAACGTGCGTGAGGCACAGGAGAACTACCTGGCAGAGTTGGGCGTAGCGCTTGAGAACCCGATGAACCTGGCCGATGTCAATGAGGAAAACTATGACCTCATCTTCTACCCAGGTGGCCACGGTCCAATGGAGGATCTGGCCTATGACCAGGATTCCGCTAAGCTCTTGCAGGCTCGCATGGATTCTGGCCGCGCCCTCGGCTTGGTCTGCCATGCCCCGGCAGCGATGCTGGCAGTGGATAACGAGAACTGGCCGTTCAAGGGCTACAAGATGACCGCCTTTAGCAATGCAGAGGAAGGCGAGGAGATGGTTGCCGCCGCTAAGTGGGCGCTGGAGACCCGCCTGCGTGAGCTCGGCGCGGATTACCAGGAAACCGATCCCATGTCCCCGAACGTGATTGTGGACCGCAACCTCTATACCGGTCAGAACCCGGCATCTTCCGAGCCGTTGGCACAGCGCATCCTGCGCGACTTCTAAATGCACATACCGCGAGTTCTCAAGGCCGGGGCAGCCCTAACCGGGGTTGCCGCGGCCGCGGGGGCGGTGGCGTATGGGCTAAGCCGCCGGCCGTACCTGCGCGAGGTGGCACCGGGGTTGCGCAGCCCGGTTTTATATCTGCCGATGCATGTGCTTCCCGACGCCACCTTTGCCCACGCCAGCCGCTTCTTCGCCACCATCGACTTTTCTCGACCAATCCGGCATGCGGTGGACATTACGGAGTTTTCCGCCTCCTTCGATGGCCACGCTTTTAGCGCCCGCGTACTTACCCCACGCGGCGCTACCGCAGGGGCAGCCGCATCAGGACCGCGCCCCGTGGTGGTGTGGACGCACGGCGGCGGCCATCTCATCGGTGGGCCTGCTATGTATGACCCGCAAAATGCTCGCATGGCGGCCGAGTTCGGCGCCATCGTGGTGGCTCCGCGCTACCATAAATCCACCCAGGAGCCGTTCCCCGCGGACCATGATGAGTGCTACGCGGCGCTGCGCTGGGTGCAAGAACACGGCGATACCTTGGGCGGGGATACCTCGCGCATCGCCGTCGCCGGTGATAGCGCAGGCGGCGGACTCGCCGCAGGCTTGGTTCAACGTGCCTTCGACGAGGGGCACCCGGTCCGCGCGCTCGGATTGGTCTATCCCATGCTCGATCACCGCACCACGGATAAGTCCGGCGCGGTGGGCCAATTCATTTGGACGGCCGGCTCGAACCGCGGCGCGTGGTCCATGTACCTGGGAAACGATCACCTGGATGTTGACCTGCCGCGCTATGCTTCGCCGGCCACGCGCGGCGATCTCTCCGGCCTGCCGCCGACCTGGATCGGAGTCGGTGGCATCGACCTCTTCTGCGATGAATCCGTCGCCTTTGCTCGAGCCCTCGACGCGGCTGGCGTGGAAACCACTTTGGACGTGTGGGCCGGCGCCTACCACGGGTTTGACCAAATTAAACCCAAGGCCCCGCAATCGCGTGAGCTTATCGACGCCCTCATTGACCACCTCCGCCGCCACCTTTAGAGTCACATACTGGGGGAGGTCAAGCGATGAACTACAACACGCACGTGTCGTGGGCGTTGTTTTCGCCAGCCTTGCCGGCGCCGATGATGCCAAGAAAAAGAAGTACGGGGCCACTAAACGCAGAAAGGCCGCCCTTTCTCCTCCTACCTGCTATGAGATGCGGGAAAGATAAGGCGGCGCAGACCGTGCGGGTTTAGAACTTGGAGAAGCGCTTGATGAGCATGTCTTCCAAGCCCTTCCACGACTCGGCGTGCTCGGTATAAGGCTTGGAGGGGACATAGCCGGCGTGTTCGGTAGAGCCGAGCATGTAGCCCAAGTAGTCCTGCAGGCGGGGGTTGGCCAGCATATAGGAGTTAATGGAATCGTCGCCCGCCCAGTCGGCGGCATCGGCGCATACTTCGTAGCAACGCGCCATCTGATCAGAATCGACGGCCTCTGGGCCCTTTTCGATATCGCGCACAATGCCATTGAAAGAGTACTGGTTATCCGGGTGGACCTGTACCTCCAATTCGCCGGCGTTGGCAGCGGAGACAACCTCTTCCCAGGTGGATACGCGGGCTAGGTCGTGGTCATCGTTGTCCATGATCCAGCGCACCAAGGTCTTCGGGGAATCGAAGGTGAAGATCTCTCCCCACTTGCCCAAGAAAATGGGCTTGCCGTCCAGGTAGGTGCGCAAGGTGTAGACGGACTTGGATTGTGCGGTGATCTTGATGGGATCGATGCCGGCGGCGGCCCACGGGGAATTATCGTACGGGTCGGCTGCCTCGGCGGCGGCCTTGCGCTTTTCCTCGGCTTCCTTGGCCGCAGCGGCGGAGGCGGCGGCAGCAGAAGAGATGCGCTCCTTGGCATCGGAAACCTTGGCCGCGTCAAAGTCATCGGTGGAGACCACGCGAACGTGCTGATCCAGATCCTCGATGACTCCCTTCCAATTGCCGGCGATGACGTGGCCCACGCCGGACCACTCGCTCATGCCCTGCTCGCCGGAGTAGTGGTCGGCGCCGCGGGAGACATTGCGCAGAATGGAGTGGGAAGCGAAGAAGATGGTGGTGTGTTCTGCACCGGCGACGTCAGCAAGCGCGGAGGCAATCTCCAGGTTGCGGGCCACGGTGGACACGTTCTGGTGGCTCGGGCGACCAGCCAGTGCCTCCGGCATGCCGATGAGGTCATACTCATCGCGCCCGGCTGGGGTAACGCGGTCGGCATCGCGGCCGGCAAACTGGTCCCACTGCGGGTGATCCAGCAAATCGTGCTTGGTGCCAGACTCCACGAAGCACAGCAGCTCGGCCGGCGAGTTAAAAGCTAAGACAGCCTCATCATCGCCTAGAAAGGCCTGCCACTCGGAGCCACTTTGGCGCCACTTGGGTGCCCAGAGGGTATAAAAATCGCCCTCGGTCAGCGAGAGCTTTACAGGTACAATTGCGCGGGTGCTCATGGCGTTTTAGTCTACCCAACGCCTCAAGTACCGCGCGAGAGCGCATCGGCCTTAGGCCGTGGGGCGCCAAAATCCTTTGAATTGCATGCCCATATTTGTAGTGCGCAGCGGGTTGGTTTGCACCGGATCTCCAGCCTCTACTATTTCGCCATTGCCGGAATACATTGCTACGTGCCCATCCCAGACCACCAGGTCACCGGGCTGCAATTGATCCGCGCTGACCTGCTGACCGATGGCTTGCTGGTCCGCAGTGCGCGGTAACTCCACCCCGGCCTGGGAGTAGGCCCATTGGGTAAGCCCCGAACAATCAAAGCCGCCGTTTCCGGTACCTCCCCATACATAGGGCTGGCCCACTTGGCTCTTCGCGGCGGCGACGGCAGCCTGACCGGCGGCAGAACCACCTTCGGCCGCGGGCTCTGGTGTGGGCGAGGGAGAGTGCGCTTCGTGTGCCGTGGCGTCGGCTCCAGCGCCTGCCGCAGGTTGTTCCGGAAGGGTAGTGGGATGTGGGGAGCTGGTGGGGTGCGCGGGGGCGTCGGCAAGCGCGGAGTGCACCGGCCGCTGCGCCACCGGTTGTAAAGATTGAGCGGCAGCGCTGAGATCACCCATCAGGCGTTGCACGCGAGCAGTAGCCATGCCCAGGTGCTGGGAGACAAGCGCGCGCAGCTTGGCCATGGCGGCGGCACGCGTGGACGGATCCAGCGAAAGAAGACCCAGCGCGGTGGGAAGTCCCTGGCGCAGCAATTGTGTCGCGATGCCCACCAGATCCCGGATGGTGCCTGTCACTAAGGTGCGGGCCTGGCCGAGCGCAGCCGAGATGGTTTCCTTATCGAGGTCGATGTTTTTGGCTGACTCGAGTAAAGGAGCGGGATTGCCGTGGGCGATGGCTGCCAAAGGCGCGGCGGCGGAAAGGTCCGGCACGCGGGGAAGCTCTACCTCCGGAAGCTGCGCCGGTTGCATAGTGGCGATCTGCTTGAGCGCGGTATCGAGCATCTACATCGCCGCCCCAAGATGCTGGCCTAGCGCGGCATCGGTATCTTCTGCCTCGCGCGACATCTGGAAACCGGAGTGGGCTACCTGCCCCATATCGTTGCGTAGCACGCTCATGCGCGCGCCCACATTATCGAGCGCGGCATGCACGGCCTCATTAAAAGCAGTGAAAGCGGAATCTTCAGGCAAAACGGGATGGGGCGGATTCTCCCCTTGGGACTGGGCATGCAGGTCGCGGGCAAGGTGGCGGGCATAGTCGGTATCGATCGTGAAAGGTCTCATGCCCTATTGGACTGCCCAATGGCCCATTTGGTTCCCAAAAAGTTTAAAGTGGTGGTCATGGACATCCACGTAGTAGACCACCCGCTAGCCGCCGCCCGCCTGACACTCATGCGCGATGCGCGCAGCGATAACTCCGCCTTCCGCGCCGCCTTAAAAGACTTGGGCGCCATGCTCGTGTACGAAGCATCCCGCGACCTTGCCGTGGAGAACTTCGACTGCGCCACCCCGGTTTCTACCGCCCAAGGCACCCGCCTGCAGGACCCGCCCATTATCGTGCCAATTATCCGCGCCGGGCTGGGCATGGTGGATCCGGCCCTGTCCATGATTCCGGATGCACAGGTCGGCTTTATCGGCATGGCCCGCAATGAAGAGACACACGAACCGGTGCCGTACTTGGAAGCACTGCCGGAAGATCTCACCGGCCGCACTGTGTTTGTGGTGGATCCGATGCTGGCTACCGGTGGTTCTCTGCTGCACGCATTGCGCCTACTTGCTGACCGCGGCGCCACCGATATCACCGCCATTTGCATGGTCTCGGCACAACCGGGCGTGGATGCGCTGGCCGAATCCGGCCTGCCGGTACGTTTGGTTACCGCCGCCATCGATCCTTCCCTGAATGAAGAGGCTTATATCGTGCCGGGCTTGGGCGATGCTGGCGACCGCCTCTACGGCCCGCGCAATATCGACCTTTAAGGTAGTGTTCTCCCTGGAAAGGCGACCGCACTTTCCAGGGGGAGTATATGAGTTTCATTCATTTAATGTGGTCGAGTTATGGCCACGGATTTTCACAGCAATTGCGGCGCGTGCGGAAACGTAGGGGGATTTCGCAACAGGCGCTCGCGGAGATTTCTGGGGTCTCCCGCAGCCAAATTTCCAATTTGGAGCGCAATGAAAATGGCGTGCATGCCATGGCCGACCCGCAGCTTTCTACGGTATATAAGCTGGCCCTAGCCCTAGAGATCCCGCCGGCGGTATTGCTGCCAGCCGGTGGGGACGTGGTGGAAGGGCACTTAGCTGACTCCGCGGTGGCGGCCGCCGAGGATGTCGCGCCCTTCCCACAGGGCTATGTGGACCGGCGGCGGTTTGCCGCTACGTGGAACGGGGCCTCGGCCTAGCGCGAGCCGTATCACCACCTGAGTTACTGAACCGCATGGTCTAGTTGTAGACTTTGCACCCAGACGTATTTCAACGACAGGGAAGGCACGCGGATGATCTCGGAATTCATCAACGAGTGGTTCAATGCCCACCGTGCGGAGGTCATCGCGTGGCGGCGCCATATCCACCGCCACCCGGAAACCGCGAACCAAGAGGTAGAAACCACCAACTTTCTCGCCTCAATCCTGCAGGACTACGGTCTGGTGCCCCAGCGTTTCCCACAGACCGGCCTCATGGTAGACATTGGCCCCGATACGGAATTAGGCCGATTAGCTTTCCGTGCGGATATTGATGCCCTGCCAGTTACCGAGGTCACCGGCCTGGAATATACCTCTGAGGTGCCCGGCAAGATGCATGCTTGCGGCCACGATGTACACACCACCGTGGCCCTCGGCTTGGCTTGCGCATTGGCGGATTTTCAGCGCGTCCACGCCCTGCCGCTGGGTATTCGAGTCATCTTCCAACCGGCCGAGGAAGTATGGGTCGGTGGGGCGACCGACGTTATTGAATGGGGCGCGCTGGAAGGCGTGCATTCTATTTTTGCCATCCACGCCGAGCCCAAGCTGCGCGTGGGGCGAATTGGTATTCGCGCTGGGGCGATTACCTCCGCCACTGACGTCGTGGAGCTCAATATCAAGGGCCCGGGTGGGCATACCTCCCGGCCACATCTTTCCGCCGATGTCGTCTATGCCCTTGGCAAGGTCATCACCGAACTGCCCGCGCTGCTTTCGCGCCGCGTTGACCCACGCACCGGCACCGTTTTGGTCTTTGGCCAGGTCAATTCCGGCTATGCGCCCAATGCCATTCCAGAGACCGGCAGCCTGACTGGCACGATGCGCACGGCCGATATTGGCATCTGGCGCGATATGCAAAGCCTCTTTACCGAACTGGTGGATCAAATCCTCGCGCCGGTAGGCGTAGAACATGAGCTGACCTATAACCGCGGCGTTCCACCGGTGCTTAACGACGACGTCGCAACCGCCCTGCTTGCCTCCGCCGCCCAATCCATCGACCCGCAGGCCGTGGTCCAAGCCCCGCAGTCCTCCGGTGGCGAAGACTTTTCTTGGTACCTGGAAAAGGTCCCTGGTTCCATGGCGCGGCTGGGCTGCTGGTCCGGCGAAGGCGAACAGCATGACCTGCACATGGGCGATCTCATCGTGGACGAGCGAGCCATCGGCGTGGGCATCAAACTCTTCGGCGCCGTGGTTGAGCAGTTCATAGGGGAGAATGCGGAGACAGACTAACGCGCTTTAAGGTCCCACACGTTAGACTCGTAAGCGACTTTTAAAGTGGAGCCGATAAAGGAGCAAGTGCGTGTTGAACCAGACCAAGCGAATCGTCATCATCGGCGGCGGCCCAGCCGGCTATGAGGCCGCGTTGGCAGGTGCTAAATATGGTGCAGAAATCACCATTATTGAAGACCAGGGCATGGGCGGCAACAGCGTTATCTTGGACTGTGTTCCTTCCAAGTCCTTCATCGCTGGTGCCAATATCAAGACCGACCTGCGCCGTGCCGAGGATATGGAACTTAACCAGGGCATTGGTCAGGCCCATCTTTCCTTGACCGCACTGAATAAGCGCGTGCAGGATCTGGCAAGCAAGCAGTCCTCCGATATCCGCGCCACTGTGGAGTCCCTGGGCGCACGCGTTATCGATGGCCGCGGCTATTTCCCAGAGGATCAGGAAGCCGATGCCTTCGGCGGCCATAAGGTCACTGCCGTATTCAATGAGGATGGCCACGAGGAAACCATTAACGCAGATCTCGTCTTGGTAGCTACCGGCGCCACCCCGCGCGTGCTACCTGGTGCGCAGCCGGATGGCGAACGCATCCTTACCTGGCAGCAGGTTTATAACCTCACCGAGCTGCCGGAGCACCTCATCGTCGTCGGTTCCGGCGTCACCGGTGCCGAGTTCGTCTCCGCCTTTGCGGAGCTGGGCGTTAAGGTCACCATGGTTGCCTCCCGCGACCGCATTTTGCCGCATGACGACGCCGACGCGGCCGACGTCCTCGAGACCGTGCTTAGCGAGCGCGGCGTTGAGCTGGAAAAGAACTGCCGCGTGGAAACCGTCAATCGCACCGAGGACGGCAATGTGCTGGTGACCACTCAAGACGGCCGCGAAATTACCGGTTCCCATGTCATCATGTCTATCGGCTCCATCCCGAATACCAAGGACTTGAAGCTGGAGAACGTTGGCGTGGAAACCGCCAAGTCTGGCCACATTCAGGTTGACCGCGTCTCCCGCACTAATATCGCGGGCATCTACGCCGCTGGCGACTGCTCTGACCTCTTCCCGTTGGCTTCCGTTGCTGCAATGCAGGGCCGCGTAGCTATGTATCACGCCCTCGGTGAGGGTGTGTCCCCTCTGCGTCTAAAGACCGTGGCTAACGCCGTCTTTACCCGCCCAGAGATTGCCGCTGTAGGCTTCACCCAGGCAGAAATCGAGGCCGGTGAGGTAGCCGCCCGCACCATCACCATGCCGCTGAATACCAACCCGCGCGCCAAGATGCGCTCGCTCCAGCACGGCTTTGTCAAGCTCTTCTGCCGCGCGACCTCCGGCCGCGTTATCGGTGGCGTCATCGTTGCACCGACCGCCTCCGAGCTCATTCTGCCCATCGCCATGGCCGTGACCAACCAGCTCACCGTAAATCAGCTGGCCGATTCCTTCGCCGTTTACCCGTCTCTGTCCGGCACCATTACCGAGGCCGCGCGACGCCTCGTGGCTCACGACGATCTGGAGTAAAGTTTCTTTCGGTTCCTTTCTTTTGCGCCCGCCTTGGTAACCAGCCTAGGGCGGGCGCTTTTGCATGCGTTGCTAGAAGGTGGAGTAGGAATGCTCGGCGGTGCGATTGAGCGAAACCTGGATGGGGCGATCTGCTTGTGGGAGGGCACGCTGGGGACAATGCTCACGGGGGCAAGCGGTACAGCCAGGGCCAATAGGGGTGGCGGCGGATACATCTAGATTGAGTGCATCGGCGTAGACAATGCGGTCGGCCTCAGAGATATCGCAGCCTAAGCCCACGGCGAATTCCTTGCGTGGGGTGCCCCAGGATTTTGCGGTTCCTTGCACAAAGCGGCCTATCCACAGGTAGGCATGGCCATCCGGCATGGCGGCTACCTGGCGAGTGATGCGGTTGGGCGTTTCAAAGGCGCGGTGGACTACCCACAGCGGGCAAGAGCCTCCTGAGCGGGCGAAGTGGAAGGCGGTGGAGGATTGGCGCTTGGAGATATTTCCAGCGCGGTCGGTACGGATGAAGGAAAAGGGAACACCGTTAAAACCCGGGCGCTGGAGAGTAGCCAAGCGTTGCGCGGTGGTTTCGAAACCGGTGCCAAAGTAGTTGCACAAAAGGTCGATATCGTAGCGGGTTTCCTCAGCTATCGAGAGGAACGGTTGATAGGGCATGGTGACCGCAGCAGCGAAGTATTGCGCGAGACCTAAAGTAGCTAATTCTTGGGCTTCGCCCGCCGGAAGCTCGGATACGAGGTTATCGCAGACATCGCGGTAGGCAAGCAGGCAATATTGGAGCGCCATTTCAAAGACTAGCTGGGCTTCGGAGAGGCCGTCGCGAAGCGCAAGCTCCCGGGTGTCAGGGTTGAAGCTGCGGCGTGGGCCCGGCCGGGAAAAGCGGACGGTAACGCCGAGGTCTTCGTGCATGCGGGAAGCTAGGCGGCCACGGCGAAGCACCCGGTCACCGAGCTGGCCGGCGAGCTCTTCTGCCAGCACATCGAGCTCGTGAATGTAATTATGGGCGTCGTAGAAAAAATCTCGCACGAGCTCAAAAGGGGAGCGCTCGCGCGCCGGAGCGCGGCTGGCGACATCGACGAAGCGGGGCATGAGTTCCGGAAAGCGTGAGGCGAGGTCGGCCAAGGAGTCTTCGGTTGCCTCGGGAAAGATCCGGCGCAGGTCGGTGATGGTGCGTGCATCGCGGTCGTTCGCAAAATAGCCGGGGTCCAGGTTAAAACGCTGGGCTAATTGCATAAGCACGGTGACGGTAAGCGGGCGCTGGTCGTTTTCGAGCTGGTTGAGGTAGCTGGTGGACAGCCCCAATTGTTTGGCCATCGCTACCTGTGTGAGTCCCCGTTGTTTGCGCAGTGCATGGATTCGTGCCCCCGCATAATGCTTGGTCATCGGTTGCTGTGCCGCCTTTCGCCGCTATGAGCAGTAGAAACCACAAACTTTGCAGATTTCACTGAGTCATTCCGCTAGATTACACACACCATACTTATAGTGCGTAACACATTCAAGCATTTAGTGTGAGCTACAACGCATTTACAGAGTGGAGGAGGACCCAACTAGTGAAGAACCACGAGGTAAGAACCCATAAATCCGCCGAGGATTTCCCTTATGAGGAACACTTGGCGTACAAGGTGGCAGAAGTAGCCGCGGATCCGGTAGAGGTTCCTGCCGAGACCACCGACATGATTATCAACCGCATTATCGATAATGCGGCCGTGGCGATGGCTTCCGCAGCGCGTGGCCCGGTAACCTCCGCCCGCCTCATGGCCCAGGCGCACCCGGTAAGTAAGGGAGGGGCCACGGTATTTGGCGTGGATGGTACTTACTCGGCCGAATGGGCCGCGCTTGCCAACGGCACCGCAGTCCGCGAGCTGGATTACCACGACACTTTCCTGGCTGCTGAATACTCGCACCCCGGGGATAATATCCCGCCGCTGCTTGCTACTGCCCAGCATAAGGGGCTTAACGGTCGAGACCTTATCCGGGGCATCGCTACCGGTTATGAAATCCAGGTCAACCTCGTGAAAGGCATGTGCCTGCACGAGCACAAGATTGATCACGTGGCACACCTCGGCCCTTCTGTAGCCGCCGGTATCGGCACCATGCTCGGTCTAGATAAGGACACCATCTACCAGGCGGTGGGCCAGGCGCTGCACACCACTACCGCCACCCGGCAATCCCGTAAGGGCTTGATTTCCTCTTGGAAAGCCTACGCCCCAGCCTTCGCGGGAAAGATGGCTATTGAAGCCGTTGACCGGGCGATGCGCGGAGAAGGTGCGCCGGCGCCCATCTGGGAAGGCGAGGATGGATTCATCGCGTGGATGCTGCATTCGCCGGAGCGCACCTACACGGTCCCCTTGCCAGAACCTGGCGAGGAAAAGCGCGCCATCTTGGATACCTATACCAAGGAACACTCGGCTGAATACCAGGCCCAAGCGCCCATCGATATGGCCTTTGCGCTAAAGAAAACCTTGGCAGAAAAGGGCCTGCAGACTGCGGACATCGAGTCCATTGTTCTGCACACCTCGCACCATACGCACTATGTCATCGGTACCGGTGCCAACGATCCACAAAAGATGGATCCCTCTGCTTCTCGCGAGACGCTGGATCACTCCATCATGTACATCTTTGCCGTAGCCCTCGAGGATGGCGAGTGGGACCACGAGGCTTCCTACGCGCCCGAGCGCGCCAACCGCCCGGAGACTATCGAGCTGTGGCACAAGATTTCCACTGTCGAAGACCCCGAGTGGACCCGCCGCTATCACTCCAACGACCTGTCTGAAAAGGCCTTCGGCGGCAAGGCGGTTATCACCTTCAAAGACGGCACCGTGGTAGAAGATGAACGCGCAGTTGCTGATGCCCATCCGCTGGGCGCGCGCCCATTTGCCCGCGAGCAGTACATAGAGAAATTCACCAAGCTTGCGGCCGGCATCGTGGAGGAGGCCGAACAAGAACGTTTCCTCAATGCGGTCCAGAACTTGGAAAACCTCACCGACCTGACCGAGCTCAACGTTCGGGTGACTGATGCTCACGTGGCCAGCGCGCCTGAGAAACCGAAAGGAATCTTCTAATGGCAGGACTATTTGGCTCTTTGAAAACTGCCGCGGAAAAGCGCCAGGATTTCCGCGCTCACCTTGAATCCAGCACCATTACCCGTCTGCCGGGCGCGTTCAATCCCCTGACCGCGCGCCTAATCCAGGATATCGGTGGTTTCGGCGGCGTTTATGTCTCCGGTGCGGTGCTGGCTAATGATTTGGGTCTTCCCGATATTGGCCTGACCACCCTGAGCGAGGTGGCGCAGCGCTCCGGGCAGATTGCTCGTGCGACGGATTTGCCTGTGCTTGTCGACGCCGACACTGGCTTCGGCGAACCCATGTCCGCCGCCCGCACCATCGCCGCACTCGAGGACGCTGGTCTTGCCGGCTGCCACCTTGAGGACCAAGTTAACCCGAAGCGCTGCGGGCATCTCGACGGCAAAGAAGTGGTGGACAAAGACATCATGGTCCGCCGCATTAGCGCCGCGGTCAACGAGCGGCGCGACCCGAATTTCATTATCTGCGCCCGCACCGACGCCGCAGGAGTAAACGGCATCGATGATGCCATCGACCGTGCCAAGGCCTATGCCGATGCTGGAGCAGACCTCATCTTCACCGAGGCGCTGTACCGGCCGGAAGATTTTGAGAAATTCCGCGTCGCGGTGGATACCCCACTGCTGGCAAATATGACCGAGTTCGGCAAAACCGAGCTGCTCTCGGCGCAACAGCTAGAAGACCTCGGCTATAACGCGGTTATTTGGCCCGTTTCCTCTTTCCGCGTGGCTATGGGGGCGACCGAAGACTTCCTGCGCGATATGCAAGAAACCGGGATTCAAACCGATTGGCTTGAGCGCATGCAACACCGCTCCCGCCTTTATGAACTGGTGCGCTACGAGGAATACAACGACTTCGATAAATCCGTATTCACCTACTCCAAAGACACCTACCAGCCCACTTTTGAAAGCTAAGGAGATTTCCCACCATGCCTGATAAGAACCACACCCCCGAAATCCGCAAGGGCCTATACGGCGTCGTCGTCGATGAAACTGCCGTTTCCAAGGTCGTCCCCGAGACCAACTCATTGACTTACCGCGGTTATCCCGTCCAGGAGCTGGCTCGCTACTGCTCCTTTGAGGAAGTGGCCTACCTGCTGTGGAACGGCAAACTACCAGGCCAAGAATCACTTATCCGATTCTCCGCCCGCGAGAAGGCCCTGCGCCACCTAGAGCGCCACGTCATCGACCTCATCATGTCCATGCCGCTATCGTGCCACCCAATGGATGTACTGCGTACCGCCATTTCCTATATCGGTTCCCAAGACCCAGAGGAATACACCAAGGATTCCGAGCATATCCGCCGCACCGCGCTGGAGCTTATGGCCAAGATTCCCACCATCATTGCGCTTGATATCCGGCGCCGCCGCGGTGAAGGCTACATCCAACCCTCCCGCAAGAAGGGCTTTGCGGAGAACTTCCTCTGGATGGTCTTCGGTGATGAGGAAGGCTCCCCAGCTACCAACCGTGCCGATATCGAGGCCTTTGATAAGTCCCTCATCCTCTATGCGGAGCACTCCTTTAACGCCTCCACCTTCGCAGCCCGCGTGGTGACCTCGACCATGTCCGATACTTATTCCGCCATCGTCGCGGCCATCGGCGCGCTCAAGGGACCCCTACATGGCGGTGCCAACGAGGCCGTGATGAAAAACTTCCTGGAGGTTGCCGATCCTGCCAAGGCAGAAGAGTGGACCAAAAACAAGCTGGCGAACAAGGAATTGGTCATGGGATTTGGTCACCGCGTCTATAAAAACGGCGACTCCCGCGTGCCAACAATGGAGGCAGCGTTTAAGGAGCTGGCCGAACAACACGACCAGACCCAGTGGGTTGAGATGTATGACATCATGGCCAAGACGATGGAGGAAAATACCTCCATCAAGATCAAACCGAACCTCGACTTCCCGGCTGGACCTGCCTATCACATCCTGGGCTTTGACATTGAATTCTTCACACCAATCTTTGTCATGGCCCGCATTACCGGTTGGACTGCGCACATCGTAGAGCAGAACGAGAATAACTCGCTTATCCGCCCGTTATCCGCTTATAACGGCGAGGAGCAGCGTTCGGTCCCGCCGAAGTCCTTCTAAAACTCACAAGCTCCCCCTCCTCCAGAGACAATTTTCATTCTTGGGGTGGGGGAGCAGCCGTTTTCCATGGATAGTCTAAGGCTGGACTCGCTGCGCTAACTGATGCATCAACAGTGAGAAGACGATGACAGTCAAAGCCGAGTAGAAGAATAAACCCGGCCAAGGGGCGCCGATGTGGACAGTCCCTAGGTTATCAATAAGAATTGCCAGCAGGAGTGCTGCTGCATAGAAGCCGACAAGGATGCCAACAATAAGCAAGAACCGTGTGAACAGAGAACGTTGTTTGGCGCTACTGACCACTAAGCCGATGAACGTGCCGATGTATCCGGTAAGTAGGTGACCACAAACAAAGCTTCCCAAGGTCGCGATTCGAGCAAAGAGAGGCCTGAGACCGGAACTGCCAGGAGAGATAACCCACGACGAGTACATGTCTACGCCAGCGCGTAGCGCGACATAAAATGTCAGCCAAGCAATGGCGCCGAATACGAATGCGGCGAGCCATAGGGTCGCGTGCATGCTCATCAGCCACTGCCGTGGGCGCATTCCCAGGCCACGAAGGGCCCGGTATTCAGTTGCGGTGAAGGCGCAGTAGAGGCCCCAAATGAATACGGCGAGAATTCCCCAGCCAGCAGGGTTAGCGCTAATCGTTGTTGGGTCGGTGGGCAGGAAATAAGGCACGCTCCACAGCAACGCGACGATAATGCAAACGGCAATAAGGGTCTTTGTGGCGTTGAGATTAAAGGTCTTCAGCAGGGACATTTTAGGACTCCTCTTGTCGGGTGCGGGCGGATTCAAGGGCGTGGGAAACAAGGGAATCAATGAGTTGACCATCATCGAGGTAGGAAACGGTGACGTGGGCGGCAGCTGCGGTATCAGCTGGAAATGGTACTGGGGACCAGGCATGAACCTTGGTGGTCGAGCCGAGGGAGGATTGGTGGAGGGGGAGGGCGTCGGCAAGCGCGAGGGCTTGCTCAACGTCCTTTGCGCTGCCGGTGAGCACGGGGTAGTGCGGCCGTTGGGATTCAAGATCGGTGGGCTTATTGACCGTGCCGTCGTGCACGGTGATGACCTGGTCAACCAAACCTACGAGGTCTTCCGCGCGGTGTGAAGAAAGCACGAGCAGCCAATCCGGAGTGGCTGCGGCATGGGCGATGATGAGCTCTCGCAGGCGCGTGCGCGTCGGTGCGTCCAGGCCGTTGAAGGGCTCATCGAGGAGAGTGACCGGGGTGCGCGCTGCCAGGGCAGTGGCACAGGCAACCAGCTGGCGCTGGCCGGTGCTGAGAGAGCGATTCTTGCTGCGCTTATTGACGCCCAAACTATCCAAAAGCTCCTCCGCATACCCCACGTCGAATCTATCGCGGACGTGCTCTGCGGCCCGCAGGTGTTGGGCCACAGTAGAACCGGAAAGCAAGATATCCGCGCCGGTGCGCGCGATCGCCACCGACGAGGCGTCGATGTTGCCTTTGACGGGCAGGAACCCCGCTACCGCACGCAAGAGAGTGGTCTTGCCTGCGCCATTGGGGCCGATCAATCCGTACATACCGGAGTTGAGATCGAGGTGCGGCACGTGCAGGCGGTGCTTGCAGGTGACGTTCTGCAACTTAAGGTGCGTCATGATGGTCTCCTTCGGCTTCGATGAGGTCAGCGATGTCGCTGGCGCTTAATCCCAATGCGGCCCCTTCTTTCAGGAGGGGAACGATGAAGTCTTCCCTGAGTGATTCTTGGCGTTGATGGCGAACCTCCTCGCGCGCGCCTTCGCGTACAAACATGCCCAAGCCGCGGCGCTTTTCTAGCAGCCCTTCCTCGAAGAGGACAGTGAGAGCCTTGGCAGAGGTAGTCGGATTGACGGAGTGGAATGCGGAAAGCTCGTTGGTGCTGGGGGCGCGTGTCCCCTCTGACAGCTCGCCGCTGATAATCATGTCCCTGATTCCTCCTGCCAGTTGCTGGTAAATAGGCCGGGTGTCACTCATGATGTGGCCCCTCTGATTCGTGGCATATGGTTCCCTTCCTGGTGTATGGGTTAACCACCTATGTGGGTAACCATATAACGAAAAGTGACCACGGTCAACGGTAGGCGTGATACGAGGTGGAGCTGCGGTGTAAAAGCGGGTGTCCCCGTTGTGTAAGTTGTTGAATCAAAAATTTGCAACATTTACAGAATCGCTAACCTTGTTATTACTGGTCGACCTGTAGAAATATCCGCAAGGCGGCTCCGTGGCTGGTAAGTGTGGCGAATTAGGCGTCAAAAAGGGCAGACATTTGAGGAGTGGCCCTCTAGACTGAGATGCGGATCACCCAACAGGAGGCGTTGCATCGCGGCGTCTTCCGAGCTGAAAGGAACACAGAAGTGGCTAATCCCGCGCTTCCATCGTTCAAAAAGATTCTGGTAGCCAACCGCGGCGAAATCGCCGTGCGTGCATTCCGCGCTGCCTTTGAAACTGGGGCAAAGACCGTCGCGGTCTACCCTCGTGAAGACCGTAACTCCTTCCATCGTGCCTTTGCAGATGAAGCCGTCCGTATTGGTACCGAGGGGCAGCCGGTAAAGGCTTATCTCGATATCGATGAAGTTATTCGCGCCGCGAAGAAGGCGGAAGCGGATGCTATTTACCCCGGCTACGGTTTTCTTTCGGAGCGCGCGGATCTCGCTCGTGCCTGTGAGGACAATGGAATTAAGTTCATTGGCCCGACCCCATCCACGCTGGATTTGAC
The DNA here is from genome assembly GCF_037908395.1 of Corynebacterium sp. KPL4072. Lineage (NCBI taxonomy): Bacteria > Bacillati > Actinomycetota > Actinomycetes > Mycobacteriales > Corynebacteriaceae > Corynebacterium > Corynebacterium sp. KPL4072. The sequence continues at coordinate 34,812 of NZ_JBBMGE010000003.1, read as the reverse complement.
TGGTGATAAGGCTGCAGCGGTAAGCGCGGCGAAGGAAGCTGGGCTGCCGACGTTGCAGGATTCGGAGCCATCGACGGACGTCGATAAGCTGGTGGAATACTCCAAGGATTTCAATTTCCCCGTATTCGTTAAGGCCGTTGCCGGTGGCGGCGGGCGAGGAATGCGCTTCGTAGAATCCGAAGATCAGCTGCGCGAGAAGGCTGCCGAGGCCTCCCGCGAAGCGGAAGCCGCATTCGGCGATGGCAGCGTCTACCTCGAGACCGCGGTAATCAAGCCACAGCACATCGAGGTGCAGATTCTGGCTGATAGCCAAGGCAACGTTATTCACCTCTTTGAGCGTGACTGCTCCGTCCAGCGCCGCCACCAGAAGGTAGTGGAAATCGCCCCAGCGCCGACGTTAGACCCAGAGCTGCGTGACCGCATCTGCCAGGATGCGGTGAAGTTCTGCGAGCACATCAACTATGAGGGTGCGGGTACCGTGGAATTCCTCGTGGATGAGCGCGGCAACCACGTCTTTATCGAGATGAACCCGCGTGTGCAGGTTGAGCACACCGTGACCGAGGAAATCACCGGCGTCGACATCGTGAAGGCCCAGATGAATATCGCAGCCGGTGCCTCGCTGGAGGATATTCACCTCTCCCAAGACAAGATTTCCATCACCGGGTCTGCCCTGCAGTGCCGCATTACCACTGAAGATCCGAATAATGGTTTCCGCCCGGATACCGGTACGCTGACCGCGTATCGTTCGCCGGGTGGCGCTGGCGTGCGTTTGGACGGTGCAACTTCTGTGGGCGCAGAGGTATCGCCGAACTTCGACTCCCTGCTGGTAAAGATGACCTGCCGCGGCGTCAATTTCGAGCAGGCCGTGCAGCGCGCCCAGCGCGCGCTCAACGAGTTCCACGTCTCCGGTGTGGCCACCAATATCGGCTTCTTGCGCGCCCTGCTGCGCGAGCCGGACTTCACTCAGACCCGTGTGGACACCGGCTTCATCAACGCGCATCCGCACCTGCTCAAGGCGCCGCCCGCCGTCGATGAGTCTGGTCGAATCCTCGAGTACATTGCGGAGACCACCGTTAATGAACCCAACGGCGAGCGCCCGACGGCACTTCGTCCCTTTGACAAGCTCCCCGAGCTGGACCTTTCCGAGCCGCTGCCACGCGGTTCGCGTGATGATCTGCTCGAGTTTGGGCCACAGAAGTGGGCAGAAAAGATCCGTAAGCAGCACGCACTCATGGTTACGGACACCACTTTCCGCGATGCCCACCAGTCCCTGCTGGCCACCCGCGTGCGTAGTACTGCGCTGGTTTCCGCCGCCGAGGCTGTCGCTCGCATGACCCCGAATCTCTTCTCCGTGGAGGCATGGGGTGGTGCTACCTATGACGTCGCGATGCGCTTCCTTCACGAGGACCCCTGGGTACGCCTAGACATGCTGCGCGAGGCTATGCCGAACCAGAATATCCAGATGCTCCTGCGCGGCCGCAATACCGTGGGCTATACCCCATACCCGGATTCGGTCTGCCGCGGCTTCGTCCAGGAAGCAGCCAAGTCGGGCGTCGATGTCTTCCGCATTTTCGATGCACTTAACGACGTCTCCCAGATGCGCCCCGCCATTGATGCCGTCCTCGAGACCAATACCACCGTTGCTGAGGTGGCCATGGCGTACTCCGGCGACCTTTCCTCACCGAAGGAGAACCTGTACACGCTGGATTATTACCTCAAGCTGGCCGAGCAGATTGTGGAGTCCGGCGCCCATATCCTTGCCATCAAGGATATGGCGGGTCTGCTTCGCCCTGAGGCGGCTTCCAAGCTAGTCATGGCGTTACGCAAGGAATTCGATCTGCCGGTGCACGTGCACACGCACGACACCGCTGGTGGTCAAATGGCTACTTACTATGCGGCTGCGCTCTCCGGTGCTGACATTGTCGATGGCGCCTCCGCACCACTGGCTGGTACTACCTCGCAGCCATCGCTGTCGGCGCTTATTGCGGCCTTCTCCCAATCCAATCGGGATACCGGCATTGACTTGCAGGCAGTTTCCGATCTCGAGCCGTACTGGGAGGCCGTGCGCCAGCTCTACGCTCCGTTTGAGAACGGCATCCCTGGCCCTACCGGTCGCGTGTACAAGCACGAGATTCCGGGCGGTCAGCTCTCCAATCTGCGTGCCCAAGCCGTTGCCCTTGGACTGGCGGATCGCTTCGAGATCATCGAGGACACCTATGCAGCAGTTAACGAGATGCTGGGCCGTCCGACCAAGGTCACCCCGTCCTCCAAGGTTGTAGGCGATCTTGCCCTGCACCTTGTTGGCGCGGGCGTAGATCCTGCAGACTTCGCCGCTAATCCGACGAAGTTTGATATTCCGGACTCGGTTAACCAGTTCCTGCGTGGCCAGCTCGGTACTCCTCCGGGCGGTTGGCCGGAACTGCGCGATAAGGTGCTCGACGGTCGCGAGGCGACCGGCGCCCAAATCAGCGAAGTTCCTGCTGAGGAGCAGCCACACCTCGAGTCCGATAACTCGGAGGAGCGCCGTGCCTGCCTGAACCGTCTGCTTTTCCCGAAGCAGTTTGAAGAATTCAACGAGTTCCGCCGTAAGTACGGCAATACCGAAGCACTTACGGATACCACCTTCTTCTACGGTCTGACTGAAGGCGAAGAAAAGGTCGTCCACTACTTCCCAGAGGACTCCACCGATCGCGCAGACCTCAAGCAGGTCGTGGTGCGTCTCGACGCCGTGGGTGAGCCGGACGAGAAGGGCATGCGTAACGTGGTTCTCAACGTCAACGGCCAGATCCGCCCAATGAAGGTGCGCGACGAGAACGCCGAATCTACGGTCGCCACCGTAGAAAAGGCCGACCCCTCCAACGAGGGCCACGTCGCCGCACCATTCGCCGGCGTGGTCAACCCGACCGCCAAGCCTGGCGACGAGGTAAAGGCCGGCGACCAAATCGCCGTCATCGAGGCGATGAAGATGGAAGCATCCATCTCCGCCACCAAGGATGGCGTGGTCGAGCGCGTGGCCATCGGCCAGGCCACCAAGGTTGAAGGCGGCGACCTCATTGCCGTAATCAACTAGTCTGCACACTCAAACGCCCCGCTTCCTTCGATTTATCTCGAGGCAGCGGGGCGCTTTGGTGTCTAGCTGTGGTGAAAATCAACGATTTCGTCCGTCCAAATGACCAAAACCGTCGACGAAACCGTTGGTTTAGATGGACGAAATCGTTGATTCGCGATGATATCGGAGGCTTGTCTTAGTCTAAGATAGCGGGCAATGCTAAAGAACCAACCAAGATGAGTGCTACGAGGCTGAGAAAGACTTTGGCCTGCCACCGGGCATAATTGAAGGACATTCCCGTACCGAAGCGCTTGTCTACCAGTACCGCCGGATCATCCGGGTTGTAATACATCACACCCCATTTATAGAGGTGGTCATTGTCCGGCGATTCATTGTCTTCATCGGGAAAGCGGATTCCACGCAGTTGCTCAGACAATTGAGATTGCTTGTAGAGAAGAAACGCAACCAGTCCGATGCTGCCACCGACGGTAAGAACCAACATCGTGATAACGGCGGCGCCGGTGAACCGTTGAAATTGCGGTACAGGGCCGGTTACTTGTAGGAAGGTCATGCCGGCACACACGAGCAGGGTGAGAACTCCCATTCCGGTGTTCGTGAAGGCGAGGTTTGCTTCGTTGCGCAGTCGCGCTTTAATGCTGCGTTCTGAACGTGGGGATACCTCACTATGTGCGATAAAAGAGCAGATGACGGCGAAAAGAAAGAGCATTCCTAAGGCGGTGAATGAGGTAAAAAATACGCTGCCGATATTCTTTTCGCTCCAATTATCTGCCTCCATGGAAGAATTCCAGTGCACTGGAACGGGGTCAGGAATATCGGACCAGTGGGAAGCGACGATGATTACACCGGCCGCGATGCACAACAGGGAAGAGAGCATGGTTACCCATGGAAAAGTCGGCGTAGGGAAGCCGTCGAAGTTGGGCGTGCCAATGGATTTGTGGGAAACACGGGCAGCGATGGTGGTTTCCACCTCGTCGAACCAGCCGCCCGCTTTTTTAGCGGCGATGATGCGGCGGCGCTGGGATAGATAAGCCCACATGCCACCGAGCGCTACCACGAGGGAAGGTACGGCGGCTAATAGCGGTAGTTTCCAGGCAAAGAGGGACAGGACCGTCGCCGCAATGCCACAGGTCCACGTTCGTACCTTGAATCCGGCAAGGGCGGAGGTAACGGCAGGATCGGAAAGATAAGCCTTGGGTACGCGGACGCCGAGCGGTGTGCCAGGTGAGGCCAGGGAGGGCGTTTGGGCCATAATCCAAGTGATAGCAAGGGTGGTGGCGGCCATTAAAAGTGTGAAAATCATGACGATACTTCCAGGTCATTAAGGGTGGAGCTGAGTCGAGCGTGTAGCTCATCTGGGCTAAAGCCCTGTGCGCGGGCTAGTGCGACTATGCGGCTTAATTGCTCTTCCAGTTGTTTTTCTTGCGCGGTGGTGCGAGCACCAGGCCGGACGATGGAGCCGGAGCGGCCAGCGGTTTCTACGAGGCCATCGGAAACCAAGAGGTCGTAGGCCTTCTTCACGGTGGCGGGGTTAATGCCTATATCCTTGGCAACGCGGCGGACGGGATCTAGCTTGTCGCCATCGGAAAGTTGTCCGCGAGCGATAGCCACGACGATTTCATCGTGAATTTGTTGAAATACGGGGACGTCAGATTCGGGGTTGAGGTTAATAAACATGTGTCACCTCCAATCTCTTTTGTATCACTTACAGTAACACAATCTGTATTGCTTAGTGTAATACAAAATAAGATCACAAAGAAACCCCAGGTATGTGTGACTTAAAGCAGTGATATACCTGGGGCGTTGAGGCGAGGAGACTAGAGGAAAAGGGCTACTGCGATGGCAGCAATACCGTAGCTCCCGCGCATGAAGTAACCGAAGACCTCGGGAGAGAAGGAGGCGCCGAAGCCGCCGGTATCGATGATATTCATGGTGGTCACACGTGCGGGGCGGGAACGTTTAAAGGCGGCGTAGGTAAGCCCTAAACAACACGCTGCGAGCGTGATCAAAGACAGCTTCCACACCAAGGCGATGAAGGTGGTGCCAAGAACTGCGGCACCTGCGGAAGCAGCCAAGGGTAGCCCCCAGTCGGGCCAGGTGCCGTCGGTGATGCGGCCAAAGGATGCAGCGCGGCCGGTGGCGGCGCCGACAATTGACCATGCGGCAGCGAATCCTATGAGCGCCAAGCTGCCGAGTTGTGGGGCAAGCGCTAGGGTCAGCCCCATGACGGCGACCGCACCGAGGGGGATGTACCACCGGCGATACAGGCGCCGAGCAAAGAGGAGACTGAGCGAAGCCGTGGTATGCGAGCGCGGGCGCAGGCGCGCGGATTGGGAGGCGATGGCATCGGCAGAAACCTCAGAATCCAGTAGCCCAAAGGAGGACGAGCCGATGGCACGGGTACGGCCCGCGTGAAGGAGCGAGGCGAGATCGAAGGACCGCCAGCCGATGACAAACCGCAGCAGGGGTAGGGTTATCGCCGCATAGAGCGGAAGATGCAGTGACGTGCACAGGGCGAGGCCAAGGAGGCTTACGCCGGCGAGCTGCGCAATAGACAGCTTATCGACGCCTCCCATGCGCCCCCGCGGCCTATCCGCATAGACCCAACGCCCGAGCGAAAGGCTGCGCAGCGGATAGAGCGCCTCGAGGAGAACGATGAGGGCGATCGAGCCGAGCCCGGCGCCAATGGTCGCGGTTGCGTGCAGAGCAGCGGCCGTGCGCTGTGTTAGCGAGGGCAGAAGCGCTGCAGCATTGTGCCAGGCGTAGACGCTGACGCTCGCGATAAGTGCCGCGATGAAAGTGTAATAGATGGCTGAGGAGGCTGTGGAGAGAAGTTTCATGAAATCTCCACCACCTCGTCGCAGGCATCGAAGATGGCTGGAGAATGGGAAGCAAGTACAACACAGCGGCCATCGGCTGCGAGGTGGCGTAGCTCCTCGGCCAAAAAGTCGATCCAGGTGTGGTCGAGGTGGCGTTCGGGCTCGTCGATAAGCAGGGCTTTGGCCGGCTGATAGAGCTGGGCTGCGAGGTAGACGCGCTGGCGCTGGCCCGAGGAAAGATCGCTGACCGCAGAATTCAGGATGGCTTGGTCGAGGGCCCAGAGCTCATGGATCTCGGTAAAGTCCACGCCGGTCCGGCGGGATAGCACACTAAAGTGCTCACCCACGGTGAGGTCGGGGAGAAAGACTGGGTCCCCGACGGAGATGACGGAACCGGCCGCCGCAGCGCTACCGGGCGCGGCACCGTCGATGAAAACGGTGCCATTTAGTGGGGCAATCTCGCCGCTCAACGTCTGCAGCAGCGTAGATTTACCCGCACCATTCGGGCCTTTCAGGCCGTATACGCGACCGACATCAAAGCTGCGATTTAGGTGCCCCAAGGCGGCGGAATGTCCGTAGTCTGCATCTATTGTCAACATTGTTGCCAGGTTAGCAGACAGGCGGCTGGACCCTGGGGGGCTAAAAGCGGCGGAAGAATTTACCTGGGGCAAGCTCCTCGAAACCAGGTAGGGGCGTGGCCGACGAGATACCAGGAGCGGTCTGCTCGGCCGCGAGGTCGATGGCGTTGCTAATGAGCAGGGTGCGGGCGGCTGGATCGTCGGTGGCGACGACGAGCTCGGGGATTTCCTCGGGATCGAAGGGGGTGAGCCAGGCGGCGTCGTCAAGCGGGTGGGCTAAGGGATCGCCCAAGAAAGCTGGGCCTTTGTCAGCGGCGGGGTAGTAGCGCAAAAGCGCGGCGCCGCGGGGAGCAGTGGTGGGATCCTCGTTCGCGGACATGGGCAAGGCGAGGACACCGCCGTCCACGATGGGGGACCACTCAGAGATATAAGAAGGGAAGAGGACCGCGAGATAATCACGATCCTCTTCCTTGGCCAAGCGTACGCCGAGGGAAGAAGCAGTCATTCTTCCACGGCTAGCGGGGTAGGCTACTTGATTTCCAGCAGCACGCTGCCCTTGGTGGTAGAAGCGCCTGCTTCTACTGCCAGACCGGTAACGGTGCCGGCCTTATGCGCCTTGACGGGATTTTCCATCTTCATGGCCTCGAGAACGAGGAGGACCTCACCTTCGGCGACCTCCTGGCCCTCTTCCACATTGACCTTGATGACCGTGCCCTGCATTGGGGAGGTAACCGCATCGCCGGAAACGGCGGCCTTGGCGCCGGAACCCTTGCGCTTTTTCTTTTTACGTGGGGTGCCGTTGGCACTGAAGGACGCGGGGAGGGCTACCTCGATACGTCGGCCGTCGATCTCCACGGTGTGTACCTGGGAAGGTTCTGCCTCGGCGGCTTCGGCATCAGTGGAATCATCGTGGGCGGGAAGCTGGTTATCCCATTCCTCTTCGATCCACTTGGTGTAGACGCCGAAGTTGCCATCTACTGCAGTGAAAGCTGGGTCAGCAACGATAGCCTGGTCAAACGGGATAACGGTGGGCAGGCCCTCAACCGTGTACTCGGATAGGGCGCGGGCGGAGCGACGCAGTGCGGTCTCGCGGTCTGGCCCCCAGACGATGAGCTTGGCCAGCATGGAATCGAACTGTCCACCAATGACGGACCCCTGGACGACGCCGGAATCTACGCGCACGCCCGGACCAGCTGGTTCGGAGTACTTCACGATGGTGCCGGGGGCTGGCATGAAGTTTGCGGCGGCATCCTCACCGTTGATGCGGAACTCGAAGGCATGGCCGCGCGGGGTGGGGTCTTCCTGCAGGGAGAGCTCGTGGCCCTCAGCGATACGGAACTGCTCGCGCACGAGATCGAGGCCGGTAGTTTCCTCGGATACGGGGTGCTCCACCTGCAGGCGAGTATTGACCTCCAGGAAGGAAATGAGGCCATCGGCGCCCACCAGGTACTCAACGGTGCCGGCGCCGTAGTAGCCGGCCTCGCGGCAGATGCGCTTGGCAGACTCGTGGATGGAGGTGCGTTGCTCATCGGTAAGGAAAGGCGCGGGGGCTTCCTCGACTAGCTTTTGGAAGCGGCGCTGCAGGGAGCAATCGCGCGTGCCGACGACCACTACGTTTCCGTGCTTATCTGCCAGCACCTGGGCCTCGACGTGGCGGGCCCGATCCAGGTAGCGCTCTACGAAGCACTCGCCGCGGCCGAAGGCGGAGGTTGCCTCACGGGTAGCGGATTCAAAGAGCTCGGGGATTTCCTCTGCGGAGTAGGCCACCTTCATGCCGCGGCCGCCGCCGCCAAAGGCAGCCTTGATGGCAACGGGAAGGCCGTATTCCATGGCGAAGGACTGCACCTCATCGGCGCCAGCCACCGGATCCTTAGTACCCGGGGCCATAGGGGCTTCGGCGCGCTCGGCGATGTGCCGCGCGGTTACCTTATCGCCCAAGTTGCGGATGGACTCAGGAGAGGGGCCAATCCAGGTCAATCCGGCATCAATGACGGCCTGAGCAAAGTCGGCGTTTTCGGATAGGAAACCGTAGCCCGGGTGGATGGCATCCGCGCCGGATTTTTCTGCGGCCTCCAGAATCTTGTCAAAGACGAGGTAGGACTCGGCAGAAGTGGTGCCCCCGAGTGCAAAGGCTTCGTCGGCAAGCGAGGCAAAGGGTGCCTGGGTGTCTGGCTCGGCGTAGACGGCGACGGAAGCAATGCCAGCGTCGCGGGCCGCGCGGATCACGCGAACGGCGATCTCACCGCGGTTCGCTACGAGAACCTTTGAGATCTTTTTGGTTTCTACTGCCACGGCAGCAACCTCCTGAACACATTAGGTTGAATACGCAATCTATTCTTGCACACAAAAGCATGAGTTAATTTTCACGCACGCAAGGGGGACATTTTTGAACAAAAATAAACCCACATCCAGTGTGGACATGGGCTTATACGGCTAAACCGAAAAACTAACGCTCAATCGGCATTTTCACCATATTGCCCCACTCAGACCACGAACCATCGTAGACCTGCGCCTTTGTGAATCCCAAAAGATGCGTGAGCACAAACCACGTATGCGCGGCTTGGGCGCCCACGTGGGAATAGAGGATTGTGGCAGATTCAGGCTCCAACATTCCGTAATTGACCTGAAGCTCTTCGGCCGAGCGGAAGCAGGAGTTGGGGTAGGTGGAACGATCCCACTCGAGGTTGATCGCGCTAGGGATATGGCCGTGGCGCATGGTGGTGCCGTAGGCGGAATCGCCATTGGGATCGTGTTCGGTGGCCTCGCCCGCAAACTCTTCTGGGCTGCGGGTGTCTACGAGCGTGCCTTCGGTCTCGCGCACCTGATCTACGAAGGCGCGCAGCATAGAGTCATCGCGGCTTACTTCGGGATATTCGGATGCTGGGAAGTCTGGAACCATGAAAGAGGTATCGCGTTCCTCGGCCATCCACGCATTGCGGCCGCCATCGAGCAGGCGAACGTCCTTGTGCCCGAAGAGGGTAAATACCCACAGGGCGTAGGCAGCCCACCAATTGGACTTGTCGCCGTAAAGAACAATCGTATCGTCGGCGTTAATGCCCTTCTCTCGCATTAGGGAAGTGAATTCTTCTCCGTCGATGAAATCACGGGTAAGTGGGCTAAGTAGTTCCGTGCGGAAGTTAATGCGGGTGGCAGTGGGGATATGGCCAATGTCATAGAGGAGCGAGTCTTCATCCACCTCAATAACGCGCAGGCCTTTGATGCCTAGGCGTGCGGACAGCCACGGTGCAGACACGAGGCGTTCGGGATGTGCGTATTCCTGGAATGGGGGATAGGGATCAACGTCAGCCACTGTCCGCCTGCCTTTCCTATAAGGGTTAATAATTCGCTCCCACCACTTTAACCCGATTTTTCCCGTGATGATCACTCGGGCATTATTCCTGTGGCCTGAGATACAGGTTTTAACCGGTGATTGGGGCCGCCGGCCGGCGGGGTTAAAGGGAGGGGGCAGTTGGGCGCGCGGAGGAAGAAGAGCTGGGATAAACTCGGGATATGGTGCGACAACGTGCTATGAACACCACCTATGAAGGGAACTGCAAGTGCACAAGGCAATTGTTGTATTTGAGGTAGAAGGCGGCTCGGATAAAGGCGCAGATGGCCACCGCAAGGACACCATGCCAATCGTCAATGCGATCAAGGAACAAGGCTGGGAGGCAGAGGTAATCTACTTCCATCCGGACAAGTCTGAAGAGATCTACACTCAGGTTTCTGAAAACTTTGATGCCTATATCTCCCGCGTCAACCCCGGCAATATCCCCGGCGGTGAGAAGGGCTACTTCGAATTGCTGAGCAAGCTGGCAGATGCCGGCCTGGTAGGTATGTCCACTCCGGCGGACATGATGGCCTATGGCGCCAAGGACGCACTGGTTAAGCTCAATGACACCCCGCTGGTGCCGGACGATACTGCCGCGTACTACGAGGTGGAAGAGCTGCATAATACCTTCCCCACCTCGCTGTCCTATGGCGAGCGCGTGCTCAAGCAAAACCGCGGTTCCACGGGTGAAGGCATCTGGCGCGTGCGCCTCGCGGATCCGGATCTTGCTCAGTCCGTTGAACCGGGGACTGCGCTCCCGCTCGATACCGCTTTGAAGTGCACCGAGGCAGTGGATAACCAGACCCATGACTACAAGCTGGGTGCTTTCATGGACTTCTGCGACCAGTACATTGTGGGCGATAACGGCATGCTGGTGGATATGCGCTTTATGCCGCGCATTGTAGAGGGCGAAATCCGCATCCTGCTCGTGGGCAATGAGCCGGTATTTATCGTGCACAAGAAGCCGGCGGAGGGCGGCGATAACTTCTCCGCTACGCTCTTCTCCGGTGCCAAGTACACCTACGATAAGCCGGAATCGTGGCCGGAGCTGCTGGAGATGTTCGATAAGGCGCGTCCCGTTATCGCTGAAAAGCTCGGCGATACCAAGGACGTTCCGCTGATCTGGACCGCGGACTTCATGCTTGACGACGCCCCAGATGGCACCGACAACTACGTCCTCGGCGAGATCAACTGCTCCTGCGTTGGCTTCACTTCCGAGCTGGACATGGGAATCCAAGAAAAGGTCGCCGCCGAGGCAATTCGTCGCGTTGAGGCCGCGAACGCCTAGCGCTCGCTGTATCCTGCCAAGTAGCCCCACGGGACACCGTGGGGCATTTTCCTACCATCCCTAAAACATTTTGAGGACCGCATAATGGCTGATAATGATTTCAATTCCGCCGGTTTCCCGAAGGATTTTTCCCCGCGCGATTTTTCCGAAACTCCGCACCACCGCGCTGGGGATGCTGCGGAAAACGCTGAGGGAGCCAGCGCTGCCGAGGTGAATGAGACCAAGGAGTTTGGCTCTTTCGATGTAGATGAAACGAAGTCATTCGGTCACACTGATCCGTCTGGTGATTTTGGAAACCCGCGGGATCTGTCCTCTCAGAAGCCAGCCGAGGAGGATGCTTCGGCTGCTTCTGCGGCATCTCCAAGTACCGGCAACTCCGATTTCTGGGCCACGCAGTCTTCCGCCGCAGGTCAGGGCGCTGCCTCCCGTGCGCATAACCCATTCACGGATTCGGCATCAACGGACGTTGCTGCGAACAGCAACCAATTCGGTTCCGCCCAGTCCACGAACGAGCAACCGGCTTTTGGTGGCTACGCTCAACAGCAGAGCACGGGCCAAGGATTCGGAGAGTTCCCTTCGGTTAGCGCTGCTCCTGCCGATTCTGGCCAAGAGCTGGGTAATAAGAACAGTCGCATGAGCGGTGCTCTCAAGGGCTTGGCCAAAAAGGATGGGCTCTTGGGCGGACTTTTTGAATTCGAGTTCAAGCACTTCTTGACCATCACCCACGTGAAGGAGATCTATAAGGTCGCCATGATTCTTGGTGGAATCATGTGGATTCTGCACCTTCTCGGTGCCTTCTTATTCGCTACCGGCATGGGCATTTATGGCATCGAGGAGGACTCCGCCTCCGCCATCTTCGGAAGCATCTTCGCGTTCATCTTCCTAGCAGTCCTGTGCACCATTATCTACTACGCCTTTATGGTGGCTATCAGGCTGTTCCTGGAGGCCATGGTGGCAAACGTGCGGATTGCCCAAAACACTGGTGATATTCTCGACAAAATGGACTAATCTTTTGCGATGAGTGACTCGCTGAACAAGGCGAGTAGCACAGCAAGAAATGACACACGCCCCAGCAGATTGAGCTGGGGCGTGTGTCGTACAGCCCTAGGCCTTATGTGGGCTGGCTAAAGGCTAATCGTAGGTTCCGAGCTGGTAACTGGGAAGATCAACCCACATCTTGTTGAATTCCTCGACTTCACCAGAAATTGGTGCAATGGTGTCGCCTTGTGCCTGCAAGCGCACGGTGTGGTGCGCGGTAATGCCCTCCGCGGTAGAGCGGCTGCGCTCTCCCCAGGTGAAATCGACTTGGTTGTCGGAGACTGGGGTGACGCTCTCTACCCTGTCGAAGGCGGACATGTCCTTGGCCGGGGCGCCATTGACATAGAGAGCTAGCCCATCAGCAATCGAGGCGCCGGTGCCTGCCGGGCCTTCCACGTCGCCCATTGAACCGCGGAAAATAATCCAGCTAATCGTCGCGCAGGGGTCGTAGGAGTTCTCGATATCGCCGATCCAAAAGTTGAAATCGCTGCCATCGTCAGCGGGCATGCGCCCAGGTGCCGTGCCAGAGGCGTAGACCTTGCGCGGGTCGTTAGGCAGCTTCGTGCACTCGCTGTCCTTGCTCTTATCCTGCTCCTGCGTGGCTGACTTCTCGCCCTTATCGGTGGACTCTGACGGGGAGGGCGCTGCTGCGGAAGCTGCATCATCCCCGCCGGCGGAATCATTTTCGGCAGGTGCTTGACTGGAAAAGACTGGCCGTTCGGAGGAAGAAGAATCCTTTTGCGTACCGCAGGCGCTTAGCGCTAGTGGCAGGGAAGTAGCAAGTAGCAGAGCGGCGGAGAATCGCCGCAGGCAGTGAGGTGGCACGACAGGCATGGCGGCTCTCCAGGTCTAGTCGAGGAGAGTGGCGACGCTGTCTGGGTCGGCGTCGGAAAGCATTTGGCGAATGCGGTCGTACTCATCGTCCTCGCCGATGGCCTTAGCGGCATGGCCGAGGGCGGCGATGGCGCGCAGCACGCCCTGGTTCGGTTCGTGGGAGAAGGGGACCGGGCCCCAGCCCTTCCACCCATTCCCGCGCAGGCGGTCCAGGCTACGGTGGTAGCCCGTGCGCGCGTAGGCGTAGGCGGTGATGAAAGCGGCTGGCTCAGCGCCCTCCTGCTGCTTAAGCTCTTGCTCAGCAAGCAAGGCCCACAGCAGCGGAGAATCCGGATGGGCAACGATGTCGGCGGCGAGATCCGAGGTGGAGTCCGCACCGGGATCGGCTGGCAGCTCAATGGGTTTCGGGGCAAGCATGTCTTTCATTTCCATGCCACCCCACTGTAGCGACGCCGGCGCGCAGCTACCAGAAATCGGAGACGTTAAGGTCAAATGAATACAGCGCGCGGCGCACCACCGGCAGGGAAAGCCCAATAACGGAGGAAGGATCGCCTTCGATGCGGTCAATGAACCAGCCGCCCATTGCCTCCAAAGTAAAAGCACCGGCGCACTGGAGTGGCTCACCGGATCGGGCATACGCTGCGATATCGGCTTCGCTGGCGTGGGCAAAGTGAACCGTGGTGGTAGATGTTTCCACATGGCGCCTATCGCCAAAGAGGAGGCAGTGGCCGGTAAGCAGCTCGGCCGTGCGGCCGGCTTGCTGGTGCCAGCGTTCGATGGTGGCTTCCTCGGTGTGCGGTTTGCCTTGTAACTCGCCGCCGAGCAACAGCATAGAATCGCCGCCGATGACGGGCTCGGTGGGGTAGCGCTCGGCCACCTTTTCGGCCTTGGCTGTCGCTAGGGCCGCCACGATATCGGCCGGTGGGCGGCCGGCGAGCGAGGCTTCAAGGGAGCGTTCATCAATGTCGGCCGGTTCCAAGACAGGTTCTACGCCCGCGCCGCGCAAGATGGACGCACGCGAGGGCGATTGGGAGGCGAGGATGAGCCGCATTAGAAGTACCGCACTGTATGGAAAGCGGAGGGATTATAAATGCGCTGCGACCCAAAGCGCTCGAAGCGCTCAGCCGGGTTGCCCCATTCATTGCGCTCGCCGGTAGCACCCGAGTGCTTTGCACTCATCTGCGCCAACACCGTGCGCAGGGCCGCGAGCTCGTCTTCAGTGGGATTGCCCTTTACTACCTTGATTTCAGGCGTAGACATCTCGCCTCCTAAACAGTTCCGTGCTTCTTGGGTACCTGCGCCACGGCCTTGCGCTCTAGCAGACGCAGGCCTTCCACCAGGTAGTGGCGGGTGGCGGAAGGCTCGATGACATTATCGGCCAGCCCGCGCTCCGCAGCGGCATACGGGTGCAAGAAGAGCTCGTCCATCTCTTTTTCCTTTTCCTCAGAGCCATAGATGGCCAGGGAAGCCTGGGAGGCTTGGGTGACGGCAATTTCTGCGGTGGGCCACGCGTAGACCAGGTCCGCCCCCAGGTCTTTTGCACCCATAAATACGTAGGCCGGGCCAATAGCCTTGCGGGTAATTACAGTGAGCTTGCCGACGCTCGCTTCGGCCTGCGCATAGGCAAACTTCGACGCCCTACGAAGCAGGCCTGCCTTTTCCTCTTCCGGGGTAGGCACAAAGCCTGGGGAGTCCACGAATTCCACGATGGGAGTATTGAAGGCATCGCACGTGCGCACGAAGCGCGCGGCTTTTTCTGCGGCGGCGGAATCCAGTGCACCGGCCAATGCTAGCGGCTGGTTGGCAACGATGCCGACGGTGCGGCCATCGATGTAGGCAAAGCCAGTGACGATATTTTGGGCCGCTTCTGCAGAGAGTTCGAAGAATGACCCCTCATCGACTACAGCCTTAATGACATCGTTTATGTCATAGGCCTGCGCGGCGGTATCCGGGATGACGCTATTGAGATCAAAGTCCGCGACGCTACCGGCATCCACACGCGGCGCCTCTGCGCGGTTATTGGCGGGGAAGTAAGCCAAAACGTCGCGCACGAGGGACAAAGCCTGCTTGTCGTCGCTGGCCACCAGGTGAGCGGTGCCGGACTCTGCGTGGGCTGCGGCGCCGCCAAAGGTCTCTGGCTCCGCGCCGGCCACGTGGCTGGCAGCCTGGTGGAGGGCGGTGCCTTGGGTGACTATGAGCACATCAGCAAACGTCGGCGCGAACGCCGCAATGCCGCTGGTATTGCCCGCGATAACGGAGATCTGCGGAATGAGGCCCGAGGCTTGGGAGACACGCGCCATGAGGCGGGCGTATCCAGCCATGGTGACGATGCCTTCTTGTACACGCGGGCCGGTGGATTCATAAATGCCGATAACGGGAACACCGGTCTTGATGGCGAGGTCATAAATCTTGGTGAGCTTTTCGGCATAAACCTCACCCATCGTTCCATCGAAGATTTCTCCGTCCTGGCTAAAGACGCATACGCGGCGGCCATCGATGGTGCCGTAGCCGGTAACCACGCCATCTGTATAGGGGCGGTCATGCTCGCGGCCGAAGTCGGTGGAACGGTGGCGGGCCAGTGCGTCCGTTTCCACAAAGGAGCCCTCATCGAGCAGCTGCGTCACGCGGGTGCGGGCGGCCGGCTCGCCTTCTCCCAGCGGTGCGCGGGACTCGGCAAGCTTGGCGTCCAGGTCCTCGATCTTGCCGGCGGTGGTTTTCAGGTCAGTCATAGGCCCCCACACTACTAGCGCACCCCGGTCAATGCGGAATGAAAGGCAGCAAGAGCGAGGAGTGAAAATCGTTTATGTGGTACTTGCCACCGCACCGTGGACTAAGCATTAAACCTGGGAATTCCTTGAATGGCACCCCGCTCGCTTACCCTATTGTGGGGGTGGTGACCAGTGTAAACATTTTAGGGCGCTGGGCAGGTGAGCGCTAATTGTTGCACCTCAAGGGAGGTAAAAAGATTAGAAAAGTTTTCATTCAACTATTGATGTGAGTCTTGTAATCCCTTATTATTATCTGAGTCTTCATGAATGTTTCCCCTGTTTTTTAACGATCTATTAAGGACGGTCTTCTGGTGATTAAAAAGGGACTGCGCTTGCTCGCACCGCTCGCCGTAGCGACTCTCTTCACGCCAGTGGCGCACGCGGGAGATATTCCCCCGATGCCGCAGGCATATCCCATTTCCAACCTCTATAAGAGCTGCAGTGCCGCTGGCGACAATGTCGAGCGCGAATGGCGCTTTGCAGAAACCGGCCGCCGCTACATGAGCGATGGCACCCTGCAGTTCAAAAACACCACCAATCAAGAAGTGCCCTACACCGCCGAGGTAGAAACCGGTACCAATCACGAGATTGATGCCAATTCTAAGGCCAAGCTGCCTTCTGGTTGGGACACCACCGCCAAGTCCGATATTGGTCTGAAGATGACCAATGGTTGGCGCGATAAAGAAACTTTCGGCCCAGTGAAGCTGAAGCCGGGTGAGTCCTTCCGCGTCGAGTACGGGGTCATCGAAAAGGACTTCATCTCCATGTTCGTGGGCTGCAATGATGACCGCCTGGAAAACATCCCGGGTGCCAACGTCATCCGCGGTAAGGGCCCGGCCGAGCGTTACGCCTTTGCCTACATCATTAAGGCAGATGGCTCCGTGTCCGATCTGGCCATGGAAATTCCTTCCCGCTCTCCGGGGGCAAACTCCAAGCCGATCGAGGGTAACTACACCTCCGTATCCGGCCCGAGCCTAGAAAAGATTGCCGATCCTAAAAAGGATGAGATCATGCAGCCGGCCGCGGAACTGCAGCGCGATCCATCCTGGCCAAAGGAAGGCGATAAGTGTGAAGCTGGCGATACCTCCTGGTACCCGCTGGACATCACCGCTGTAAAGCCGACCTACCGCAAGGCCGGCTACTCCACCGACTTCCTCAACTGGTCTAAGGGCGATTATGAATTCGCCCCGGTGACTGACTTCGTTGTTGGCGCCGAGCACGCCCCGTACACCAACTGGCAGGGCAACCGCGGCGATATTCCGAAGGGCTGGCTTGAGTCCGTCGGTGCCGTAAAGCGCGCCTACATGCCGGTCGGCACCGAGCTCAAGCACGTTGACCTCAAGCCAGGCGAGCGCGTGCGCGTGGAGTATGGCACCACCATGACCCGCATCAACTACCGCGAGATTCACTGCGGCAAGAGCGGAAACTACGACCTCACCTCTAACTACAAGCAGACCTCCGCCCCGAGTGGGTTCTGGGCAGAGGCCAAGATCACCGATAAGGCCGGCAATACCCGTACTGAGGACGTCACTCCGGACGAATTCCGCGACCTGCCGGTTCCGACCCAGACCATCTACTAAACCCCACCACACCTACACAAGGAGAAAGTTCCATGTTCAAATCCAAGATTGCTTCTACCACCGCGGCTCTCGCCGTTGCCTCCGGCCTGATCTTCGCTCCGGCCGCTAACGCCCTACCACAGCGCGACCTAGGCCCAGCTAACCCGACCACCATCGGCGAGCGCTGCTCCAACCCAGGTGACACCGGCCAGACCGTAAAGATCAAGCGCACCTATTTTGATGGCTCCGCCGGTTCCTGGACTGTGTCCAACTACAACGATGAGCCATTGCCTGTCACCCGTTCTATCAAGGAGACCAAGACAAAGACTTGGAACGTGTCTGCTGGCGTCGATTTCAAGCTGTTGGATCTCATTAATTTCACCTTCTCTTCCAGCTACACCGATAGCCAGTCCTACGAGGTAGGCGAGCAGGTTGGTCCGTACAACATTGCTCCGGGCAAGACTGCCGTGCTGCGCGCCGGTTGGGTTGTTTCTGATTTCGAAGGTCAGAAGACCGTGTGTGGCTCCGACCACAAGTGGCAGGCTAATGGCGGCACCTTCACGGCTTCTCTGCCGAAGGAACGCCACGTCGAGGTTTCCACTCGCGATAACAACGATTGGGGCTAAACATGAGCAAGACGTCCATCGCCAGCGCCCTTGCGGCGCTGAGCCTGGTGGCCGCTCCTGTTGCCCACGCCGCTGATTTCGGTGGGGACTTCGAGCTGCCCCAGCGCTGGAACGACGATTATAAGCCGGGCACGCATTGCTCGACACCGGGTGAAAACGGCACCTACGTCACCGCAAAGCGCCGCTGGTTTAAACAGACTGATGCTACCAGCGTGGCCAACCGCAACGACGAAGAAGTGCCGGTCAAGCACACCGTCACCAAGGCCCGCACCCAGACCATCGAGGTCTCCGGCTCCGTTGAGGGTACCGGTGATCTGGCCAAGGTGTTGACCAAGACCTATGGCTTCAACTACGTCAGTGAGCAGCACTGGAAGCTAAACCAGGTGGTTGGTCCGTACACCCTGCCAGCGAATTCGCAGGGCAAGCTGGTGTGGGGCTTTACCATGCTCGATACTGACGGTCAGGACGTTCGTTGCAACTCTGACCAGCAGTGGGAAGCCCAGGGCAAGCCGTACTCGGCCTCCGTGCCAGAAGCGCGCTACTCTGAGCTGCGCTTGGAAGACGCCCCTGAGTGGAACTAATCCACCCCATTAAGGAAGCGCCTCGCCAATCTGAAAGGACTGGCGAGGCGCTTTTCTTTCGGCTAGGCGCTTTCGGAAGCTTGAGTCGAGAGGACAGGGGTTAGGCAGGTAGCCAAGCGTAGCCATAAGGGCCAAGCTCCACCGGTCCGAGATCGATGGAGCGATCGCTGAAATTGTGCAGGCACAGCAGATCGCCGCGTTGGTAACCAAGGACGGCCTCTTCGCCGGTCTCAACCGGCTCACACGGCGCGGTACCGAGATCAGAGTGGGCATGGCGCTCGGCGATCATGGAGCGCACAGTATTGAGCAACGAGGCGGCGTCTTCAATCTGGGCGGCCACAGACGTTCCGCCTACAACCGGCAGCCGGGACGGCGCATTGATGCTGAAACCGGCGTGTTCGGAATCGTCCCACTGCATGGGGGTGCGGACCGCATAGCGGTCCGGAAGTGTCGTGTCATCGAGCATGCCAATCTCATCGCCGTAGTAGATAAACGGTGCGCCCGGCAGGGTCATCAATAGGGAGAACATCAGCTCCACCTTGCGGCGGTCGCCGTTCATCAGTGGCATAAGCCTGCGGGCAATACCCACGTGCGCGCGCATACTGTCTTCTGGCAGGTACTCCTGGTACATCAGATCTCGCACGGTATCGTCCACCATTTCCAAGGTGAGCTCATCGTGGTTGCGCAGGAAGGTACCCCACTGGCAGCCTTCCGGTAGGGAAGGCAGTTCGTCGAGGATGGAGTAGACCGGGGTGGCGTCGCCAAGCGCCAAAGCCTGATACAACCGCGGCATGACCGGAAAGTTGAAGACCATGTGGAAGCGCTCGCCCTGGCCGTAGAATTGCATGGTTTCGGCCGGCGGCTGGTTGGCCTCCGCGATGAGCACGGCATCCGGGTAGTGCGCGTCCATGAAGGAGCGAATCTTTTCCACAAACTCGATGGTCTCCGGCAAGGATTCGCCGCCTATACCATCGCGTTCAAAGAGATAAGCAATAGCATCGAGGCGCAGACCGTCCAAGCCCTTGTCCATCCAGAAAGACAAAATTTTGAATACTTCCTCCTGCACGGCCGGGTTATCGTAGTTCAAATCCGGCTGGTGGGAATAAAAGCGGTGGAAGTAGTACTGGCCGCGCTTGTCATCCCAAGTCCAGTTGGAAGTCTCCACGTCAGTGAAAATGACGCGGATTTCGGGGTAGCGCTCCGGGTCATCGCCCCAGACGTAGAAATCGCCATAGGGGCCTGTGGGATCCGTGCGGGAGGCCTGGAACCATGGGTGATCGGAGCTGGTGTGGTTGAGCGCCAAGTCCGTCATAATGCGCATGCCGCGGCGGTGCAGCTCCGCAATGAGCTCTTCAAAATCCTCCATCGTGCCATAATCTGGGTGGATGGAGTAGTAGTCCGCAATATCGTAGCCATCATCGCGCAAGGGGCTGGCATAAAACGGCGAAAGCCACAGGCAGTCCACGCCGAGCCATTGAAGGTAGTCCAGCTTATCGATGACCCCGCGCAGCGTTCCTACCTCCTTATCACCATCGGCCTTAAACGAGCCGACGAGGGCCTGGTAGAAGACTGCATTGTGGTACCAGCTCATGAAAGGTCCTTTCTTTTGGCCCGCCAGGTTAGGTAGGTAAGAAGGCACAGTACTCCGGCCACGAGACCGGGCCAGATGGCGGGGGAGTCGTGAAAGAGGTTGATGATGGCCTGAATAACCGCGAGGATGCTGAAGAAACCAAGGAAGCCCAGCGCGGTATCCCACAGCATGGCCATGCGCATTAGGCCTTGACACCACCTGCGGTCAGGCCAGCGACGATGCGGTGCTGGAAGATAAGCACCATGATGACCAGTGGGATGGTAACCAGCGCGCCAGCGGCCATGGTCGCGGCATAGGGGTACTCAAAGGCGGAGGGGCCGGAGAAGCGTG
The DNA here is from genome assembly GCF_037908395.1 of Corynebacterium sp. KPL4072. NCBI lineage: Bacteria > Bacillati > Actinomycetota > Actinomycetes > Mycobacteriales > Corynebacteriaceae > Corynebacterium > Corynebacterium sp. KPL4072. Next base: position 14,402 of record NZ_JBBMGE010000003.1, on the reverse strand, counting down.
CAATGGCCACGGTTACCGGCTCAGTATCGGTGGTGGAGAGCTGCTTGGCCAGCATGAACTCATTCCACGTGGTGATAAAGGCGATGATCGCGGTGGTAAACAGCGCTGGCGCCGCCAGTGGCAATAGCACCAAACGGAAAGCTTGAGAACGCGAGGCTCCATCTACCCGGGCTGCTTCTTCCAGTTCCCAGGGAAGTTGGCGGAAGAAGCTCAGCAGCGTATAGACCGTGAGAGGAAGCGCAAAGGAAATATTGGGGATGATCATTGCGCGGTAGGTACCAATCCACTCCAGGTTGCCAAAGAGCTGGAAGAGCGGGGTGACCAAGGCAATCGCCGGGAACATGGAGGCGGCCAGAATAATGCCGGTCACGATTCCCTTGCCAGGAAAGTCATAACGGGAGAGCGCATAGGCGGTAAAGACACCGATGAGCACGGCCACCGCGGTGGTAATCAGTGAGATGAGAAGCGAGTTACCGAGCGCGGCAAGGAAGTCATTTCCCTTATCGGTAGCCAAGGCATCGCGGAAATTATCCAGCGTGACATGGGTAGGCCATGGCGTGGTATCAAAGGTGAATCGCTGATCCCGCAGCGCGGTTACCAGCATCCAGTAGAAGGGAGCGAGGCCCCAGAACATGATGAAAATGATGCCGGCGAAGTGTCCGAATTTACGCATTATTTAGCTGCCTTCCTGCCGGAGACATCCGCACCAAGGAAGCGAATGAGGATAAAGGCGACGACGAAGATAAGAAGGAAAATGAGGGTGGAGAGCGCGGAGGCGGAATTGAAGTTGCCTTGGCGCATATCCTCCACCACCAGCTGCGAGATGGTCGCGGTAGGGGAGTTGGAGGAGCTAGAAATCATGATGACCGGCAGGTCATACATGCGCAGTGCGTCCAGGGTGCGGAAGAGTACGGCCACCATGAGCGCCGGGCGCACCAGCGGGAGGGTGATGCGGAAAAACGTTTGGATACGATTAGCGCCGTCCACGCGTGCGGCATCGTAGACGTCCTTGGGAATCATCTGCAGGCCCGCCAGGATAAGCAGTGCCATAAACGGGGCGGTCTTCCACACATCCGCGATGATGACGGCCAGGCGGGCATAGAACGGGTCCGTGGTCCAGGCGATCTGTGCACCAAGCAGCGAGTTGACGATGCCATCCGGGGCAAACATGAACTGCCATAGCTTGGCTGTGACGGCCGTTGGAATGGCCCAGGGGATAAGTACCGCCGCACGAACTAGGCCGCGGCCGCGGTACTCACCGTTCATGATGAGAGCCATCAGCATACCCAGGATGGTCTCCAGCAGCACGGTAACGACGGTGAAAAAGAGCGTAATCTTGACTGCGGGCCAGAAATCTGTGGCGATAACCCCCGGTGGGCAGGTGGAAATCTGGCCGGTACCGGAAACGCATCGGTTATTGATCCAGTACAGGTAATTTTCCAGCCCGGCAAAACCGCCTTCCTCAAAAAGTCCCGTCTGCGGGTTGAGGTGCCTATTGCCTTGGAAGGACAGGAAGATGGCGCGGATGATGGGGTAGCCGATGATGACGGCGAGCACGATGAGCGCCGGAGCAATCAGCCCGGCCACGCGCCCGTAATTTTTGCGCTGGGGTTTCGACGCTCTTGCCGACGCCCCTTTCGGCGTCCCCTTGGACGCAGTCGGCGAAGCTATAGCCACGCTGGTCCGCCTTTCTGTTAAAGAAATGCTGTCTATTGGCTAGATTCTATCCCCAATAGGGGAGTGAAAACCACAAAGGGTGAGGCGGCGGTATGCCCGCCTACCTCACCCGGATTGGGAATTTAACCCTGGGAAGCCGATTCGATGGCCGCCTTCATATCGGCGGTGGCATCATCGACCGACTTGTCATCCGTCAATGCAGCGTAGGCATTGTCCTGGATGGCCTTAGAAATCGCCGAGTAGAACGGGGAAACCGGGCGCGGTGCCGCGTTCTCCAAGGACTCCTTGAGCGCCGGCAGGTATGGGAACTCCTGCTGTAGCTGCGGGTCATCGTAGATGGAGGCCAAGACCGGTGGGAAGGACTGCTCCGCGAAGGACTTCTGGTTGTCCTCGTTGATGATGAACTTCATAAAGTCGAGCGCAGTGCCCTTATTCTTGGAGTTGATATTGATACCGTTGTTGTAGCCACCCAGCGTGGAAACGCCTACGCCGTCCTTGCCCAGTGGGGCCTGGACCTCGACGTCGACGCCGGCATCAACCGCATTGGAGTACATATATGGCCAGTTCACGGCGAAGGCGGTCTTGCCTTCGGTGAAGGCCATATTGGTTTCTTCCTCGGTGGCGGCGGTGGAGTCCTTGGAGATGGTTTCCTCCTTGTACGCATCCACCATGGCCTGAAGGCCGTCTTTGGCTTCCTCGGAATCCACGGTGATATTGCCGTCCTTATCCAAGACAGAGCCGCCCCAGCCTTCCATGAAGTCAGCGGTATTGAGCGCAAGGCCTTCATACTGCTTGAGCTGGGTGGTCAGGCAGTTCTTGCCCTCTTCCAGCGCCTTACATGCAGATTTGAGATCTGCGAACTTCTCGGGAGCCTTATCCGCGAGCTTGGTATTGCGGAAAAGCAGCTGACCATTGGTGTTTTGCGGCAGCGCGTAGAGGACGTCGTTATAGGTGGCGGACTCTACGGTGGCTGGCAGTAGCTCATTCGTATTGGTTTCAAAATCACCATTGAGCGGCTGGAGCCACTGGTTGGCAGCGAACTCCGCGGTCCACACGACGTCCAGCGCCATGACATCGTAGTCATCGCTGCCCGCCTGCAAGGACTGCACGAGGGTCTCGCGCTGGGCGTCAGCCTCGCCGGCCAGCTCCTTGAGTGTGACCTTCTCGTCTGGGTGCTGCTCGTTCCACTTTTCGATGATGGGGGTCACCTTGTCCGTGTCATTTTTGCCCATGGCAAAAGTGATGGGGCCGTGCGCATCCGCCCCGCCTTCGGAGGAACCGCCCGCAGCGGAATCGGAGGAGGACGAAGAGCAGCCGGCCAGAGCCAAAACTGCAGTAGTCGCAACGGTGGTGCGAAGCAGGAATCTCTTCATGGAATTCACCTTTCGGAAAACTTTCGGTTCTTTAAACCTAAAATACGGAAACCGGAAGGTGGATAATTTTGACCTATTTAACTCTAAATGGGGGTAGTAAAGGGGCAGCGGGCGGTTGGACTACGTACCCGCGGCACTGTGACCCAGTGTCCTCCGCGGGGCTAGTCCTGTGAGATACGGCGCCCCGTTTCCGGGTCAAAGCGGAGTGCTTCGCGCGGGTTGAATGTCAGTACGACATCTTCGCCGCGCTGTGGTGGGGTACCTTCGGCGCGAGCAACAAAGCGGTTTTCGCCCACGGTGACGTAGACATAGGACTCGGCGCCCAGCTCTTCCACAATGTCCACCACGCCCTGGAAACCCACTGGGCCCTTGTTGATAAACATCTTTTCTGGGCGCACTCCTACGCGGCCACCGTTGTAGTCAAAGATATTCATGGCTGGTGAGCCGATGAAGCCGGCGACGAATTCGTTTGCGGGGGCGTCATAAAGCTCGCGCGGCGGAGCCACTTGCTGCAGTTCGCCGTCTTTGAGCACCGCTACGCGGTCACCCATGGTCATCGCCTCTACCTGGTCGTGGGTGACGTATACCGTCGTCGTACCCAGTCGCTGCTGCAGGCTGGCCAACTCGGCGCGGGTCTGAACGCGCAGCTTGGCATCCAGGTTGGATAGTGGCTCATCCATGAGGAAGGCCTTCGGCTCGCGCACAATGGCGCGGCCCATGGCCACGCGCTGGCGCTGGCCACCGGAAAGGTCCTTGGGCTTGCGCTTGAGGTACTCGGTCAGACCGAGCGTCTCCGCAGCTGCGTGCACCTTGGCCTTGATGTCGGCCTTGGGCAACTTCGCCAGCTTCAAAGCAAAGCCCATGTTTTGTTCTACTGTCAGGTGTGGGTAAAGCGCATAATTCTGGAAGACCATGGCGATATCGCGATCGCCTGGCTCTAAGTCGGTCACGTCCTTGCCATCAATGGTGATGCGGCCGCTCGATGTCGGCTCTAATCCCGCCAGTGCGCGCAGCGTCGTGGATTTACCGCAGCCCGAAGGACCAACGAGCACCAGAAACTCGCCGTCCGCGATTTCGAGGTTCAAGTCTTTTACCGTGGGCGCGCTCGCGCCGGGGTAGGTGATGTTGACCTTTTCAAAAGTGACCTTTGCCATGCGCAACACACTAGCACCATTGGTGGCCGGTATCCTTAAGGCTTATGACTGCACTTGATTTGGAACGCATTCGCACCGCATTGGCCGATGATTTCACCACCATCGATTTCGTGGAAAAGACCGGCTCCACCAATACCGATTTGATGCAGGCCACCAACGTTGCGGATGGCACTGTGCTGCTTGCCGACGAACAACTTTCCGGCAAGGGACGTCTTGGCCGCTCTTGGACCGCGCCGGCCGGTTCGCAAGTCATTTTCTCTGTGCTTTTGCTGCCGGAATCTCTCGATCACTTGGGCACCCTACCTCTGGCCGCGGGCTTGGCGGTCACCGATTCCATCGAGGGCACCGTGCTCAAGTGGCCGAATGATGTGCATATCGATGGCAATAAGCTGTGCGGCATCCTCGCTGAGGCTGGACCCGTGGGCCAGGCTTTCAAAGCCGCGCCAAAGACCGAGCTCACCAAGGTGGAAGTGGGCAAGGCTGAACTTAATAAGGCTGAGGTCAACAAGGCGGAAGTAAATAAAACCGAAGTCAATAAGGCGGAGCTCAATAAAGCCGTGGGCGGTGCCGCACCTTCCGCGCGCGTTGTCGTAGGAATGGGCATCAATGTCACCTTGACCCGCGAGGACCTGCCGATTGAAAAGGCCACCTCGCTCGCGCTCGAAGGCCGCGATACCGACCGCACCGAGCTCGCCATTAACGTGCTGAAGAACCTGCGCCGTCGTATTGTGCAGTGGGAGAACCACGATCCGCAGCTCCTGCGCGATTACCGTGCGGTGTGTTCCTCACTGGGACAACAGGTGCGCCTAGAAACTCCATCCGGCGATGTTATTGGGCACGTGGATGAAATCGGCGAGGACGGCCGCATCATGGTCGCTGGTGAGTACTATTCCGCGGGCGATGTCACGCATCTGCGCCCACAGCAGTAGACCGCACAAGAGACACGGGAGGTAGCATCCATAGCTATGGGATTAATGAAGATGGGCCAAGGCGAGATCAAGCGCGCAGATGTCTCCGCGCCTTTTCGCGCATTGATTTTCCCTTTTCTCGAGCTCATCCTCATTACCGGTCTACTGTGGATTGCCATCGGTTGGTGCGATGTCCAAGCAGTAGACCCGATGCTGCGCAATGGACTGGTCGCGGTGTGGGCGCTGTTGGGAATCTGGCGCTTTGTCATCCCGCTTTATAAGGCCCGTCGCAAGCGCTTCATAGTGACCAATAGGCGCGTCATCGCGCGCGAGGGGCGCACTATCGATTCGATTCCGCTGCAGGATATTCGCGGTGCTCGAAAACGACGCGGCGGAGTGTCTCTAGCCATCCATGGTTGGGACCGCGCCATGTATTTCCCTAATGTGGCTAAGCCCAAGCGCGTGGCTGAGATTATTAATGATCGCCCTTGGTTTTAACCTCAGTGGTGTGCAGCTGGCTATCCAGGTCCTCCGGCGAGAGGTTGGCGCGGCTAAATTCCTGCGTCAGCGGCAGGCGCAGCTCTAAATCAGAGGCGGGGCAAAGCTCAACCGTTGCCTTATCTACTACGTAGTCCAAAACGTGCCCACCGGAGGTGCGGGCGGCGTCGATAAAGTGCACGTGACAGCCTGGCACCGAAATTCCTTTTTCATAAACGGGGGTGCGGAAGCCGCCGATGACTCCTTCGACGTTCTGAAAGTGCAGCTCTTTATCTCCGCCGACGGCCTCTGACATCGGTGGGTAGGGCTTTTCCTGCTTGACCACCGTGCGGGTGGTGACCTCCTTAAAAGTGCCCACGATGCGCACCGCATACATGTAGTTGGCGGAAGGCTTGAGCCTATCGATAAAGGCGGAGAGCTGATCGCGGCGCAGGCCCGCGGGGGCGTCGGCAGTAATGCGAGGAACAAAATTGGTGGCTACCGCATAGGGGGTGCGCTGATCCAAATCTGCAATTTGTGCGGAACCATCGCCCCGCAGTTGGTAGCAGGTGCCGTCCAAAATGATCATCTCACCGTCGAGGCCATCGAAGGTGCCCAAGCCGAAGTTTCCCTTACCTAGCAGCTCTGAAATGGTCATTTCGCCGTCATAAATGCCATCAAGCAAAGCGGTCATGAGTGAATTTTGGAAGATGGTATGACGAGTGAACATAGTATCCAGGCTAGTATTGGGGGACGTGAGTGACTTAAAGCCTATTGTAACTGTTTGTGGCGACGGCCAGCTGGCCCGCATGATGCAGCCGGCCGCCGCGGAGCTCGATATTCACCTGCGGATTCTAGCCAGCAAGCCGGATTCTTCCGCGGCGCAGGTCACCCCGGACGTGGTGCTGGGGGACTATACCTCCCTGGAGGAGCTGCGCGGCGTGGCCGAGGGCGCGGATGCCATCACTTTCGAGCACGAGCACGTGCCCAATGAACACTCCACCGCGCTTATCGACGCCGGATTTAACGTCCAACCTCAGCCCACCGCCCTCATTTACGCGCAGGACAAGCTAAAGATGCGCGAAAAGCTCGCCGCATTCGGAGCACCCGTGCCGCGCTTTGCTGCAATCGATTCGGTGGCCGATGCCCGCGCCTTCTTCGACGCCGTCGATGGTCGCGTCTGCCTCAAGGCTCGCCGCGGTGGCTACGACGGCAAGGGCGTGTGGTTCCCCACCGCCGATAATTGCTTTGAGCTGGTTTCCGAGCTGCTCGAGGCCGGTACCCCTCTCATGGCTGAGGAAAAGGTGGACCTGACCCGCGAGCTTTCCATCCTCGTTGCCCGCCGCCCCTCCGGTGAGGCCAAGGTGTGGCCGATTACCCAATCCCGCCAGGAAAACGGCATCTGTGCCGAGGCCATCGCGCCCGCCCCCGGCCTTACCCCGGAACTTTCCCAGCGCGCTTCCGAGCTGGGACTATCTATTGCCGAGTCCTTGGGCGTGACCGGCGTGCTCGCCGTAGAACTCTTTGCCTTTGACGGCCCCGAGGGCGAGGACATCTCCGTCAATGAACTGGCCATGCGTCCGCATAACACCGGTCACTGGACTCAGGACGGCTGTGTTACTTCCCAGTTTGAGCAGCACCTGCGCGCCGTGCTCGACCTCCCGCTAGGTGCGGTCGATGCGCTTGCCCCCGTCACCGTCATGGCCAATGTCTTGGGAACCGACGAAGATCCTGCCATGCCCATGCCGGAGCGCGTTCGTGAAGTAATGAAGCGTTACCCGCAGGCCAAGATTCACCTCTACGGCAAGGACCACCGCCCTGGCCGCAAGATTGGCCACGTCAACGTTACCGGTGAGGACACCGACGAGACCCTGACCATCGCCCGCCAGGCAGCGCACTACCTCGTGCACGCCGAATGGGCATAAAACTCTGCTTGTAGAAAGGACAGCATGCAACCACACGTAGGCATCATCATGGGTTCTGATTCTGATTGGCCCACCGTTGAACCCGCCGCCCAGGTCCTCGCAGACTTTGGCATCCCCTTCGAAGTTGGCGTGGTCAGCGCTCACCGCACCCCAGAAAAGATGCTCGCATACGCAAAAGAAGCCCATACCCGCGGCCTGAAAGCGATTATCGCCTGTGCCGGTGGCGCCGCGCATTTGCCCGGCATGGTTGCAGCGGCCACGCCGCTGCCAGTCATCGGCATCCCGCGCGCTTTGAAGGAGCTCGATGGCCTCGACTCTCTTCTTTCCATCGTGCAGATGCCTAGCGGTGTGCCGGTCGCCACCGTTTCTATCGGCGGTGCAAAAAACGCCGGCCTGCTTGCTGCGCGCATTCTCGGGGCAGGTGACCCCGCTATACAGGACAAGATGGTGGATTACCAAAAGCAGATGGCCGAGGAAGTCGAGCAGAAGGATAAGAACCTGCGCGACAAGCTGCTGGGAGAGTAGCTCTTAGGAAAAGAAGTAAATAAAACAAGCACGTTTAGCCACAACCGCGGAGGTTTCGGCAAAGCGTGCTTGTCTTCTGCGCGGTGACGTCGACGAACGCTAGAAGGGCACGCCGGAGCGCAAGATGACATTGGCAAACGGCGTGGTGGAACCGGTGCGCACGACAAAGGAGGCGCGGGCAACTTCGCGTTTGAGGTCATCGTGGGAGACCTCGGTAAGCGGTACTGCGGGAAGCAGGGAGCGCACCTCGGGCGGGGTGGAATCGGCGATGGTGGCGGCCTCGACTACGACTTCGTCGAGGAGGGCGGCCAGCGTATCGGCAAAGGTGGGGATGCCGAAGGTAAGCGTGAGGTCGATGACTGGAACATCGTGAGGAATGGGCAGGCCGCAATCGGCGATGACAAAGGTATCAGTGTGGCCAAGGCGCGCAACGGCACCGGCGAGCGCGGGATTAAGGAGACCGGACTTACGCATTGGTGACCTCCGGCAAAGTGGATGCGGTCGTGGGGTAGGAGGGCTGCGCGCCGTTACCGGTGGCGGCGAAGGCGCCGACGCGGGCGGCGAAGGTGGCGGCATCGACAAGCGAGGCTCCAGCGAGGAGCTGGGCGCAAAAGGCACCTGCGAAGGCATCGCCGGCGCCGGTGGTATCCACGGCGGTCACGCGCGGGGTGGGGATATCCGCGCCGCCTTCCGGGTTAGCAACGTAGGCGCCGTGGGCGCCAAGGGTCAGCACGACGGAACGGAAACCGGCCTCTACCAGGCGGTGGGCGAGCTCGCGCGGGGCGCCGTCTGCAGGTAGGCCGAGCTGGTCCAAGATGAGCCCCGCTTCGTGTTCGTTGGCCAGCAGGGGATCGGCCTGCAGAAGCGAGTCACGGTCGACCTCGACTACCGGAGCGAGGTTAACCACCACGCGACCTTGCGCAGCGTCGACTGCCGCCTGAAAACCAGAGGCAGGGATCTCGCCTTGGAGGAGCACCACGTCGGCATCGGCGATGGTGGAGGCGCGGGCGGTGACAAAGGGGGCGTCGACAAGCGCATTGGCGCCGGGGGAGATGACGATGGTGTTCTCGCCATCGGCCGAGACGGTAATGACGGCGAGGCCGGTATTGGTATCGGCCTGCTCTACAGCACCCAGATCGATTCCGGAGGTGCGCATATAGTACATGGCGGGCTCAGCATAAGGATCGGAGCCCACCGCGCCCACAAAAGCCACGTTGGCGCCCAGCTGCGCCGCCGCAACTGCCTGATTGGCGCCCTTGCCTCCAGCTAAAATCTCGCCGCCGGAGCCCAGCAGGGTCTCGCCGGGCTGCGGGTGGCGCTCGGCGTGGACGATGAGATCGGCATTGATGGATCCGACGACGGTTAGCTTGCTCATTGGAAATCCTCTACATTGTCGCGGGTGACGGTGATGACCTCGACGGGGACGTTCTTCTCCGCCGTGCCACCGTGCAGGAGCGCTGCGGCTTGTTCGATGGCGCGGGCACCGAGCTCTGCGGGCTGCTGGGCGATGGTAGCTTCCAGCTTGCCATCTTTGACCGCCTTGAGGCCATCGAAGGTGCCGTCAAAAGCCACCACCTTGACCTCAGTACCGGCGCGCGAGCCCAAGGCTTCGACCGCGCCGAGCGCCATTTCATCGTTTTCTGCAAAGATCGCCTTGATATCGGGGTTGGCTTGCAGCAGGTTGGTGGCAACGTTGAGGCCCTCCGTACGGTCAAAATTCGCCGATTGCTTGCCGACGACCCGAATATCCCCGTACTTCGCAATCTGCTCTGCAAAGCCTTTGCCGCGCTCGCGCGAGGCGGAGGTACCGGCGGTTCCCTGCAGGATAAGTATCTCTCCCTTTTCCCCGATGGAGTGGGCGAGGGTATCCGCCGCCTGTGCGCCGCCGGCGACGTTATCGGAGGCCACCATGGAATCCAGTTCTACGCCGTTGACGTCGCGGTCCACGCCGATAACCGGCACGCCGTCATCCCTGATGCCGCGCACGGCCGGGGCGACGGCATCGGAATCGGTGGGGTTAACCACGACGACCTTGGCTCCCATCGACGTGGCATTGCCCAGTTGATTGACCTGTTGGGCGGGGTCATCGGAGGCGTCTTGGATATCCAGCGGAACGCCGAGCTCCTTGGCCTTATCTTGTGCGCCGTGGCGCAGCTCAATGAAGAAGGGGTTGGTCTGTGTCGACAGCGCTAGCGTGATGCGGTTGCGGTCTTCTTCCGAACGATTGCAGGAGGCAAGGCCAAGCGCGAGGGCGGGCACGAGAAGGGTGGCGATGAGCTTCTTCATGGTGGGTGCTCCTTAGCTGGCCGTCTTATTACGGATAACGTCGAAGCCGACGGCCAGCGCAATGACCAAACCAATGACGATCTGCTGCCAGAACGAGGAGACATTGAGCAGATTCAGACCGTTGCGGATAACGGCCAAAAGAATTGCGCCGACCAGCGTGCCGGTGGCCTTGCCCTGGCCGCCGGAGAGCGAGGCGCCGCCGATGACGACGGCCGCGATGGCATCCAATTCATAGCCGGTGCCGGCCTGAGGTTGCGCAGATTCGAGGCGGCCTGCCATGACCATGCCGGCCCAGGCGGCAAAGAAACCGGAGAGTGCGAAGACGGCGATCTGGATGCGCTTGACCGGCAGGCCCGAGAGACGGGCGGCCTCGAGGTTGCCGCCGATGGCGTACATGGAACGGCCGAGTACCGTGCGCTCTAGGATGAACCAGCACATGAGCCCGGCGATGACCATCATGATGATTGGCACTGGGAAGCCCGCGATATCGCCGCCAAAGGCGTTGACGGCTGGGGCGGTTTCAATGGGCGAGCCTTGGGAGATGACCAGGGTAAGTCCGCGGGCGATGGACATCATGGCCAGCGTTGCGATGAAGGACGGAATCTTGCCCCACGCGGTGGCCATGCCGCAGATGGCGCCGGCCAGCGCTCCTACGATAAGGCCGATGAGCAACGTGAGCCAGCCAGGTAGACCAGCGGCGGAGAACATATAGGCCGAGACCATGGCACCGAGCGCGGCGACCGAACCTACCGAAAGGTCGATGCCAGCGGTGACGATGACAAAGGTCATGCCGAAGGCCAAGATTGCCACCGTGGCGGCCTGGATGCCGATATTGAGCAGGTTCGCCACGGTAAGAAAGTACGGGGTGGCGATAAACAGCGCGATGCACAGGGCAATAAGGCCAACTAGTGCGCCATTATTCATCGCCCAGTTAACTACTCGATTCTTGGTCAAGCTTCATCCTTGGGGTCAGTTCCGGCAGGTGCGGCAGCAGCGGCGGAAGTAGCGGAGGTCACATTGGATACGGCGAAGGCCATGACCTCGTCTTGGGTGGAGTCCTTGGGGAGTTGGCCGGCGAGTTGACCACCAGACATGACGAGGATGCGATCGGACATGCCGAGCACCTCGGGTAGATCGGAGGAGGCCATGAGCACGGCGCCGCCGGCAGCGGTGACCTCATTGATGATGTTGTAAATCTCCACCTTGGCGCCGACGTCGACGCCGCGGGTGGGTTCATCGAGCAGGAGGACCTTGGAACCGGCCAGTACCCAGCGGCCGAAGACGGCCTTTTGTTGGTTGCCACCGGATAAGTTCCGGATGGGCTGCGAGAGATCGGCCATACGGATGCGCAGCTTTTCCGCTACCGCACCGGCGCGGCGGCGTTGGCCGCTGCGGTCTGCAAGCCCTGCCTTGGCAGTGGGGTAGAGGGTAGCAAACCCCAGGTTATCGCCCACGGAGGCGTCAAGGACGAGCGCCTGGGACTTGCGGTCTTCCGGGATATGGCCCACGCCGGCGCGGATGGCGGCGCGTATATCGCCGCTGCGCAGCTGCGTGCCGCCAACGCGGATGGAGCCGGAATCGTAAGGATCGGCGCCTGCGATGGCGCGAATGACCTCGGTACGGCCAGCACCCACGAGTCCGGCTAGGCCGACGACTTCGCCGGCATGGACGGAGAAGGTGACGTCGTGAAAGGCGCCGTCGGAAGTCAGCTCGGAGACTTCTAGTAGGGCCTCGCCGTGTTCAGGGGGAACCTTGCGCGGGTATTGATTTTCAATCTCGCGGCCGACCATGAGCCGGACCAGCTCGTCCTCGTCCGTATCGGCAGGGACTTCGGCAATGAAAGAACCATCGCGCAGCACGCTAATGGTCTCTGCAATTCGCGCTAGTTCCTCCAAGTGATGGCTGATAAAAATCATGGCCACGCCCTTGGCCTTGAGCTCCTCAAGCACGGCAAAGAGGGCATCGACCTCCTTACCGGTGAGCGCAGCCGTGGGCTCATCCAGGATAAGAATTCGCGCATTCATGGACAGCGCCTTTGCGATTTCTACGAGCTGCTGCTTGGCGACGCCGAGCTCACCCACCGGCATATCCAGGTCCACGTCCAAGCCGATGAGATGCAGCGCGGCTTGGGCCTGTGCCTTGAGGTGTTTGTGGTTGACCAACCCGAAGCGGCGCGGGGTGCGCCCGAGCATGATGTTCTCGGCCACCGACATGGTGGGAACGAGGTTGAGCTCTTGGTGGATGGTGGCGATGCCCAGCGCCTCGGAGGCCTTGGTGTCGGGGATTTTAACCTCTGCGCCATCCACCACAATGCGGCCGGAATCTGGTTGGTGGACACCGGCAATCATCTTGATGAGCGTGGATTTTCCGGCGCCGTTTTCACCCAGCAAGGCTTGGACCTGACCCCGGCGGACGGTGAGATCCACGCCTTTAATGACTTCTACCTGGCCAAAGGATTTGGTTACGCTTTCTAAGCGCAATACGTGGTCACTCATGGCGTGGCCTCATTGAGGTGGTGGGCGGTGGACATGCGTGGGATGTAGCGGGTGTCTAGCACTTCGCCTTCTGGCTGGCGCTTTTCGTTAATGGCCGCGATGAGCTTAGCCGTGGCGGTCTCGCCCATCCGTGCAACATCCTGGTCCACTACCGAGATGGGGGAGGGCTGAAAGCGCAGGTAGATAAAATCATCGAAGCCCACGAGCGCGATCTCTTCTCCGATGCGCTTACCCGCATTATGGCAGGCCTCTAGTGCACCGGCAGTCATCATGGAATCGCCGGCAATAAGCGCGGTGACGCCCTCCTGCAGGAGCGCGATGGCTCCCTTATAACCTTCGCGGTGGCGGTAGCTGCCGTGGTGGATGTGGGTAGGCATCCCACGCGTGGCGGCCTTGAATGCTTCGAGTCGCTGCCGGCCGGTGGAGGTTTCCTGCGGGCCGGACAGGTAGCCGATATGCGTGTGCCCCTTCTCCTTGAGCTGTTCCACGGCCTGTTCGATTCCCTTGTGTGGATCTGATAGCACTGCGGGAATCTGGCTCAGGGTCCGGTCAATGAGCACGAGCGGCCGGTAGGTGCGCGCCTGCTCGAGCGCTTCTTCGGCACCTTCGAGCGGTACGGCGATAATTCCGTCCACCTGGCGTTCCATGAGGGCATCGAGGGCCTTGACTAGCCCCTGTGGTTCCTCGCCGCAACTGGTAATCATTGTGGCTAGACCCTGTTTATCGGCGGCCTCTTCAACGGCTGCCGCCATCGCGGCGAAATAGGCATTATCCAGGCTGGGGATGACTAGGCCGATGGCATTCGACCGAGAGCTACGCAAGGCGCGGGCCTGGGCGTTGGGCCTATAGTTCAGCTTGACGGCCGTGTCCTTGACACGTTGGCGCGTGGATTCAGAGATAGCAGGGTTGCCCGAGAGTGAGCGGGACGCGGTAGAAATGGATACTCCAGCAGCAGCGGCCACGTCTTTAAGGGTGGTTCCGGCCATGCTGACCTCCTTGGGTTTTAAGGCGTATGAGCCATCGTCTGGCCCTACGGGGTGCAATCGATTGCATGCTCGAGTTAAACCTAAGGCCTTTTCTATCTTTCTGTCAAGGTGTGGCGAGTCTATGCTGGTATCCATGTCTGACCCGCTCCTCGTGTTGGGTTCCTGCGTAACCCACGGCTATCCCGGCGCTATGTTGCGTTCGCGTCTGGATAAAGCGCTGGCCCTTTATCATGGCCAGCAGATTATTGTCTCTGGTCGCGGCGAGGCAGGTCCGATGGCCACTTATCTTATTGAGCGCGGCGTACCTGCTGAGCGAGTAGTGGTGGAGCCAGACGCCACGAGTACCAATGAGAACCTGGAAAATGCACACCGCTTGGCCCCGCACGCCGTTTTGCAGGTGGTGACCAATGATTTTCATGTCCTGCGCACAACGCTGTGGGCCCGGCACCTAGGTATTGCTGTGCGCGTGCATCCCGCGCGCACCCCGTGGCGGTTAATGCCGCGTAACTATCTGCGTGAAGTTCTAGCTACCCCGCACTCCGCAGCGCGAATAGCGTGGCGGCGGGTGTGTAGATAGCACTGCTGCTTAGTTGGGG